>CAZNXE010000288.1:0-7548 GCA_964576465.1 uncultured Planctomycetaceae bacterium | reverse complement strand
AGTGCTTGCCTCCGCTGGTTGAGCAACACCAGATCGTCGTTGGTCATGAAGATTTCACCCCGTACTTCAAGCACCGCCGGGATGTTCGCACCAAGCAAACGCAGAGGAACATCGCCGATTGTGCGGACGTTGTGCGTGATGTCGTCGCCCTCGCGCCCATTCCCTCGGGTTGCCCCGCGAACGAGGAGGCCGTTTTCGTATAGCAACGACACCGCGACGCCGTCGATCTTCAACTCCACGACCCACTCGACCGGCTCGCCGTCGAGCAGTTTTGTCACGCGGTCGCCGTACTTGCGAAGCTCTTCGAGGCTGTAGGTATTCTCGATCGAGAGCATCGGCACGCGATGCTCGACCTGTTGGAGCGTCGGCACCGGCTGATCGCCGACTCGCTGCGTGGGGCTGTCGGGCGCAATGAGATCGGGGTGCGCGGCTTCGAGTTCCACAAGCCGCTGGAGGAGGCGGTCGTACTCGATGTCAGAGATTTCGGGTGCCGCTTCAACGTAATACTTGCGGTCGTGCCGACGGATCTCGTCGGACAGTCGCCGGATCTCATCTGCCGCATTCGATTTTCGGCTCATCGTCAACAGTCTGCAATGCAGGGCTCGAAGTCGTGCGGCATTCCACGGAAACTACTCGTCACACTCGGCCGACACGTTCTGGGGCCGCTGCCCGGCGTTTGGCACCAGGCACAAGAATTTTAGCGGCGTGGAGCTTGTATTGCGAAACTGGTGAATCTCGTCGGGTGCCACGAAGACCACATCACCCGCAGTCAGCGGATGTTCTTGGTCGCCCTCGAGCACAACGCCCTCGCCTTCCAGAACAAACACTTCGTGCTCATAAGGATGGTGATGTTTTGGGGTGTATCCGCCGGGGGCGACTTCAAACTGTCGCATGGCGAAATTCGGAGCACCGTCCGCCTCGCCCACGAGCCAGCGAACGGTACAGTCGACCGCCCCTTCCATCTCGACTGGCTGGGACTTGACCTGTTGATAGGCTTTGACTTTCACGGTCAATTAGCTCCTTCGAACGCGGTAGGAATCATCTGCCTTCGGACGCATCAAGGCAGTTACTTACCCCACTTTGTCCGAAGTTGCGATGACAGACAAGGTACCTTGCCCAAACTGCCGCGACAAACTGCCTGCATCGCTTGGGAAATCATGGTTCATGCGCCGCGCGTAAAAAAACCCCGAGTGACGACTCCCAGCGCCGCTATGGTCTCCCACGAGGAGACCTCACAGCCGTCGTACTCGAGGCTGCCAAGTGACATCAAAGAACGTTGACGTTCACTCGACCTCGCCGAATCTATCGAAACAAGAAAAATCATGCAAGCGTTCTTTCGCCTGAGATCGATTGCAATCTCTTGACCAACTGCCGAAAAACATCCGCACGGTGAATGTAATGGTCGAACTGATCGCTACTCGCGCATCCCGGTGAGAGCAAAATCGTGTCGCCTGATTGCGCGCGTTGCCAACACCATTGCAGTGCTTCATCCAACGTTGGTACGACTGTGCGTGGACACGTGGATTGCGTTTCATCGCATGCGCGCTGCAACGTTGGCCCAACGGCGCCGTAGAAAGCCACCCCCTGTACCCCTTCTGTTATCGCACGGGCCATCGCGTGAAAATCGGCCCCTTTGTCACTCCCGCCCGCCACCAACCATGAACGACTTCCAAGGGCGTTGATTGCCGCGATGGTCGACTCAGGTGTCGTTGCCGCGGAGTCGTTGATGAAGCGACGCCCGTCTATTTCCGCGATGAGTTCCAGGCGGTGTTGCAGCCCTTGGAACTGGGATAACCCTGTTTGAACGGACTCGGTCGAACAGCCAATCGCTAGCGCTGCGGCAGCGGCGAGCCTTGCATTGGTGCGGTTGTGTTCGCCCGGCACGCGAAGTAGCGGGATCCGCGAATAGTCGACCGCCGCCCTCCACATTCCACGCGGTGTGCCGACCCAGGTTTGGACCTCGGCATCCTCCATATTCAGTACCGCACAGCCCGAGGGGGCCGTGAGTTCCAAGATTCTGCGTTTGGCACGGATATAATGGGCCACATCGGGATGCCAATCGAGATGATTCGGAGTGCAGGAGGTGACGATTGCGACGTCAAAAGGGCGAATCGCTGAACTGAGACGGTGCAGTTGAAAGCTGCTCAATTCGAGGATCAACCAGTCGTCAGGTTTGATTGAATCTGTGTGTTGCAACAAACTGCCGCCAAGATTTCCGCCCAGCCAAGTGCGATGCCCGCTGGCACGCAGAACCGCATCGAGCATGGCGGCAGTGGTCGACTTGCCGTTGGAGCCGGTAATCGCGACCGTGTGCGCGGAGACTTCGCCTAGGAGCAGCTCGATTTCCGTCGTGACGGTCGCACCATTGTCTGCCGCCAACTGCAAATGGCGATCGTCGGGTCGAACCGCTGGGTTGGCGACCACAACGTCGGCATCGCGAAAGGCCGACGCTTGATGCCCGCCAAGCTCGAACCGGATATTTGGCAGATCGGCGATTTGATCCAGCGACTCTCGCAGTGCCGCTTCGTCAGCCGTGTCGGTCACCGTGACATCAGCCCCCCGGGATGCCAGAAAGCGTATGGCACCAATCGCGCCGCCGTGGCGTCCCAGGCCCATGACCGTCACCCGTCGTCCGTGCCAATCCACGTCGATCCCTCAACTCTGCCCCAAGTTATTTCTCGCAGCCATTGAACAGCCCGCGACGAAGCGGTTTGGTTTTCCCCCGCCATGGCGGCAAGTTACACCACCAGCGCCATTATGAGAACGCCGATCGACCCCTTCCCCCCCATTTCATGCGCCCTATGTGCATTGGTAATACCCCGATAAAATGAGGAGTTTGACTTTGGGGTCAGGCGACCGCAGGTGCCGTTGCACCCGCAGCCTGACATCACCGAACGACGGATCGACGACCGCCTGGCTTTCTTTAGGCCAATGTTCAATTGCCTGGATTACCATGACCGCTCGCGTCATTTCGCTCTCGGGAGTTGCCGTTCATAACCTGCGGGATATTGATCTCGAAATCCCTCACCGGCAGCTTGTCGTTCTGTGCGGGCTAAGCGGGAGCGGGAAGAGCAGTTTGGCGTTCGATACGTTGTATGCGGAAGGTCAGCGTCGCTACATCGAGACGTTCTCGGCCTACGCTCGCCAATTTCTCGAACAGCTTGAAAAACCGGAAGCCGAGCGGATCGAAGGGATTCCGCCCGCCATTGCAGTGGCCCGACAAACGCCCTCCCGGTCGAGTCGTTCAACGGTTGGCACCGCGACCGAGACGACCGATTACCTTCGGCTGCTGTACTCGAAAATTGCTCACATCATCTGCCCCCAGTGTCAGCGGGAGGTACTCCTCGAAACGGCCCAATCGGCTGCCGAACAAGTGGCATCGCTGCCTGCGGGCGTGCGGTTCATGGTCACGTTTGCCGCGTGGCCAAGCGAAGGGAGCAACGTTGAAGAGCTGGCACAATCGCTCCGCGAGGACGGCTATCTTCGCGTGCTATTGGACCATCGCACACGGAACATCGGCTCCGACTCGGTCGAGGCGTTTCCCGATGTGCGCGAGCCGCTGTATGTGGTGGTCGATCGACTGAAGACCGGCGATCTCGATGAAAAGCGGCTGCGCGAATCGCTTGAACAAGCCTTCGCTCAGGGCGAGGGGGCTTGTCACCTGTTCGCGCAACTGCCAGACGACACCGTGGGTGAAGCCATGCTCGGTATCGGCGGGCGACCTTACGAAATTGATGGCAGCCCTTGGCGACATCGACGGTGGAGTTCGCACATGGTTTGCGACGGCTGTGGCCGCGAGTTTCCCGCTCCCGAACCACGGCTCTACAGTTTCAACAGCGCGATGGGTGCGTGCCCCGAATGCGAGGGCTTCGGCAACATCATCGAAGTTGACATGGAACTGGTCGTCCCAGATCCATCAAAGTCGATTCGCGAGGGAGCGATTGCTCCTTGGAACACTCCGGCCTATGCCCACGAGCTAGAAGAGCTGCTCGCCCTGGCCGATGATTCCGATTTGCCAGTTGACGTGCCGTTTCATGAACTGACCGAGGAACATCGGCGGCTGATTCAAGACGGAGTGCCGGAACACGAATTCGGCGGGCTGTCAGGCTTCTTTGCTTGGCTTGAACGACGGAAATACAAAATGCACATTCGGGTGTTCCTCAGTCGCTGGCGCAGTTCTCGCGCCTGTGAGGCCTGCCACGGAACAAGGCTCCGCCAGGAGGCACTGTGCGGGCGAATCGGCGGTCGCAACATCGCCGAAATATCGAGCATGAAGATTCGTGACGCGGCAATGTTCTTCCAAGAGCTAGACCTAACCGAGTGGGAGCGAACCGTCGGTGCCATGATGCTCGATCAGGTTCGATCCCGCTTGGCGTTTCTCGAATCAGTCGGCTTGAGTTATCTGACACTCGATCGCATGGCCCGAACGCTCAGTGGGGGCGAGGCCCAACGTGTGGCGCTCACCACCGCGTTGGGTTCAAGTCTGGTCAATATGCTGTATGTGCTGGACGAACCGTCGATCGGGTTGCATCCGCGCGATACCCGAGCACTGCTCGACGTAATCTTGCGGCTTCGCGATCGTGGAAACTCGGTAATCGTCGTCGAGCATGACGAAGCGATCATCCGCCAAGCCGATCAGGTGATCGAAATCGGGCCAGGTGCCGGCGAACGGGGTGGACGCGTCGTCTATCAGGGCACCCCCGAGGCCATCGAACATGAGCCGGCGAGCGTCACGGGTGACTATCTCTCCGGGCGTCGTGGGGGTAGTCCTCACGCCAAGCGGCGTACGCCCACACACGGGTCAATTCGTTTGGTCGGCGCTCGTGGTAATAATCTGCAAGACATCACCGTCGAGTTCCCGCTTGGGCTGCTGTGCGTGGTCACTGGGGTGAGTGGATCAGGCAAAAGCACGTTGGTTCAAGACACGCTTTACCCGGCCCTGTGCCGCAGGATGCGCAGAGACGCCCCTAAGCCGTACGATTTTGACGATGTTTTGGGCGACGGTCAGATCGAAGATGTGGTACTCGTCGACCAAAGCCCCATCGGGCGTTCGGCACGCTCGAATCCGGTGACCTACATCAAGGCGTTCGATGAAATTCGGGCCGCCTTTGCCGACACACTCGACGCGCGGATGCAGAACTATTCGGCCAGTCACTTCAGCTTTAATGTCGATGGCGGGCGCTGCTCTGGCTGCAAAGGAGACGGGCAGGTAAGAATCGACATGCAGTTCTTGCCCGACGTGTACATGAGGTGTGGGCAATGTCAGGGAACCCGATATCGAGCTGAGATTCTGGACGTGATGTACCGCGGACGCAATATTGCCGATGTGCTGGAGATGACGGTCCGCGAGGCGTTCACGTTCTTTCGTGGCTCGACAAAAGTTCAGGCCAAGCTCAAACGGCTGATCGACGTCGGCCTCGACTACGTGCGATTGGGGCAACCGGCCAATACGCTCAGCGGCGGCGAAGCGCAGCGTCTGAAACTTGCCGGCTACATGTCGCAAAAACGCCGCGGACGGTGCCTGTTCTTGCTCGATGAGCCGACCACGGGCCTCCATTTTTCAGACGTAGCGCAATTGCTCGATTGCTTCGAGGCCCTGCTCGCGGTGGGCCATTCGTTGATTGTCGTCGAGCACAACATGCAGCTCATTCAATCCTCCGATCACATCATCGATATTGGCCCCGGTGCGGCCGACGAGGGAGGACGCGTCGTCGCCACGGGCTCTCCCGAAGCGGTTTCCAAGCAGGCGGATTCCGTCACCGGGCAGTTTCTGGCCGAGGCGTTTGCCAAACATGCACGACGAGAGCAATCGGCCTGAAGGCTCTGCGGTAAATGAAACGAATCTTCACATGTGATCCGGTATTCTGCAATTTGCCATTGATTGATCTTCCCGCGTAGGGAATCCTAGTATCCTCAGAAACATGAGTCCGGCGAGATCGAAACGATGCCTTTAGTTGATGTTGAATTCTCCACGAACGGTTCGGCCCTCAATGGCGATATCGCCGAGTTCTTGCGCGACGTCGATGAACGGATCACGGATTTTTTTCGCACCAGTCGCGGCGGATGTAGCGGATTTGTGCCGAGCGATTATGGGCCCATCTACGAAGCATTGCGCGTGGTGGCCGATGAGAATCTCGCCGCCGGCGGTGCGTTTTGCGAATGGGGAAGCGGGTTCGGGGTCGTATCGTCGATGGCTGCAATGTTGGATTTTGACTCCTGTGGTATTGAGATCGAGCGAGATCTGGTCGATGAAGCCGATCGATTGGCCGAAGATTACGACTTGTCGGTTGAGTTCATTCATGGCAGCTTTATCCCTCCGGGAGGTGCCGCCGAGGCGGAAAAGGTCTACCTCGACGATAACGACGGCTTCTCTTGGCTGGTGACCGACACCGACAGCACGTACGACGAGTTGGGCCGCGACCCTGAGGATTTCGATCTCATCTTCGCCTACCCCTGGCCCGACGAAGAACGTGTGATCAACAATCTGTTTGAAGCCTATGCTGCCAAAGGGGCTCTGCTTCTCACGCAGGAGAAATTCAACTCACTCCGTCTACAACGCAAGGTCGGTGGCAAATCTCGCCCCAAGAGGCTGCGATAGATTTCATCATTTCAAAATCAATAGGGCCGAACCGCTGATGGTGGTTGCTTCGCCGCGGAGTTCACCGTTATCATCTTCAGGGTGAACTAAATCCTGTCCCCCCATCTGAACACATTCGCGGCAAAGAACGTGGAGCAAACCGAGATGCGTAGCCCACTAGCCTTGACACTGTTGATCGTCTGTTCGACCGGCCTTGGTTGCAACGCTCGCTACGACGGTACATCGCCCACCGTGCCCAACGGCAATGGGCAAACAACCCAACAGCCTGCGGATTCCAGCAGTGGTGAGGCAATCTCAGAGAGTGACGCCGGTTGGCCGGCCGGAGAAGATCCTCAACAGAGTTTCGCGGCATTGGCCGAGGAAGCCCGTTCGATCTTCGACTCGTTCGAGCTTGTCGAGGAAACGATGTTCTATCCGCTAGGGTTCACCAAGCTCAAACGCATCGTGAGCGAACTGGAACATGAACTGCATCAAGATTCGGAGCCCACGACGGGTGTCATTCGCGTGGTCTATACCAAGAACTTTACCATCCTTCACAAGACGCGCGAGGCGGCCGAAGTAGACCATGAGGTGTATCCGTTCAACCCCATGCAAACAGCCGAGGCCATGAAGGGGCCTCTCAATGTGCAGCAAACCCCAATCACGCTGGAAATGACCTACACACTTAAGGGTGATCGTTGGGTACGAACTGGGCTCACCGTGGAGCCAGCACACAAGGAAACGTCTGACCCGCCAGGGCAGATGAACATCCCATAGCAGCCCCGTTCGGTACATCGCCTAGCGATGCGTACTGATTCAAGTCGCTCAGTCAAATTTTAGGGCTGGGTGCCACTGGCTTTGCCCATAGGTATCTACACAAGTTTGCTAACATGTGAAAAGAAAACGCGACGGGTGAACGGGTGGCCCAGCCGCGTAGTCGGCTGGGTCGCGTAGCGACAAGATGCCTTGAG
>CAZNXE010000287.1:0-7580 GCA_964576465.1 uncultured Planctomycetaceae bacterium | reverse complement strand
GTCGCTACGCGACCCAGCCGACTACGCGGCTGGGCCACCCGTCGATCGGTGCCTAGCGCTTCGTCACGACAAAGGGTGGCCCAGCCGTGGTATTCGTGGCTTGTTCGTTCCCATGGCTACCTGAAGCGGATTGATAGGCCGGTGCCAGCGAAAAAGTCGTCCGCGGTCTCGCTGAGCCCCCAGCCTGCACGGATGTCGAATTGGATATCGTCCGTGAGAAGAAACGTGAAACCACCATTGGCATAGTGCCCACCGCCGACATGATGCTCGGTTTGCGGAGTACCGGTCCCGCTGCCGATCAGGGCAAACCATTCCGTGTACGCCCCCACTCGGTCGCTCAGGGTGTAGGCGATGGTCCACGATTGGGCTATCTCAAGATACGAATCTCCCGTAGCGCCGTCGATTCGCCGATTGCCCTGCGTCGATCCGGCGGTTGAGATGAAGTCGCTAATCTCCCAGGCGTAAATCCAGTTGAGGCCCGGTTCCACGGAGTCCGAGGTGAATGCGTTACTGCCACTGGGAACATTCATCTGCGGAATGAGGGCCATTTCAGGCAGGATCCCCTCTTGAGGCGTCAATCCGATCTTGAACCCGAGATATAAATCGGCGACTCCGGTGGTGGTATTGGATGCACCGACCGATCTCGTTCGTTCTTCCAGGGGAAACACGGCGATGCGGAATTCGAGCCAGTCGGCAAAGATTCCGACACGCAGGAGAGGTTCTCCGAAAGACTGGGCCCGCGTGCTCTCGCCGTCAGAGCTATCGTAAGAGTAGGTATAGCCGAACTCGATCTGCGCCACTCCCAGGCCCACCGTCGAACTGGCTTCGGTAAAGTCAGGCCGATCGGTGACAAGCGGTTCGTCGAGATCGGGCCCACCAGAAAAACTCGTTCCGTAGCTCCACTGGAAAAGCGTTCCCCGAGATTGGCAATCGCAAGGACCATAGGAACATGGTTGATCATCTGCCAGCAGCGTTGGGGTTAGGCATAGCAAAGCCGCCGCCAAAGCAACGCCAAACGCAAGCCTCTCGCGCAAGCAAGCTAAGTAAGAGATGCGGATCATCATCCCTGATTTCCTTTCCATGTGCAGCCCTCTCAGTTGGCGAGACCAAACTCGCATCCATGGTCGCTAAACCAGGGAAGTTGGATTGCGTACGAGGCGGTGGTGGGCTGGGTCGATAGGGGCAGGTGTGTGATTCTATTGTTCGGCACTGCGCATTGTTTTGCATCATCAAAACATTTGTTTTGCTTATGAAAAAACAGTGACCAGCGGATGCCAGTGAGTTGCGCAGATAGGGACACCCCAAGGGGATCACTTCCCAACAAATGTCGATGCCGGCAATGAATCAGAACACAAACAGCTAGCAGTGCGGCTACTGCGGCGGTGGGATGTTGCGACCGTGGGGATCGGTCTTTGGGAGTTCGAGTTCGGCAGCAAGATTCTCGCGAAGACTGGGGTCGATATAGTGTTCCAAACTATGGGCCGAACGATGTTGCCGTTCGCCCGAAAGCGAACCGAAGTGTTTCTCCAGATACACTTCCCACAGTCGATGGGTCCGAACCAGGTTCTGCGCCGCTGCTTGTCCGGCGGTCGTAAGATGGTAGCCCCCGGCGGAGTCCATGATTTGCCCGCGACGCAACAGGATGTTGATTGCCAGCCGTTGCAAGACACGCCCCGAGCCCCGAGCGTCGTGTAGCAGTCGCGACAAGGCCGCGGCTTGCGTACCTTCGGGACGGATCTCATCGAGCCGGTACAGCAGACCCAACACATCTTCACATGCAATTCGCAATTTCAAAGACGCCAATCGCGCGATCCGCATGACGACCCCTTGATCGGGACTGACGAACACCGCCAAAGTGAACAGCACTCCGCAGGCGACAGCCATCATTCCCGCACTACTGGCCCCCACTTCTGCTCCCAACCCCATGCGGCTGAAGATCATTGCCGGCAGCGTGATTGCGGCAATGTGCCCGAGCAGTGCGCTGAAGGCCGCGATGACGACACTCAGGGTCACCATTAACCACAATCGCTGCGTGAGCAGGTACGCCGTCGCGGGCGGAACGATCAGCATCGCAATCACCAGGATGCTGCCCACGGTCTCAAATGCCGCAACCAAGGTGGCGGCCGTCACTGCCATCAAACCGTAATGCAGAAAAGAGGCGCGAAAGCCCAAGGAGGTGGCCAACCCCGGATCAAACGTGCTGATGCGCAGTTCTTTGAACAGCAGCAGAACCAACACGAGATTGACGACCAACATGGCACCATTGATGATCGCAAGCTGAGGATCGAGCGCCGCGGTTTCAACCGCGCCATACAGCACGCAGTCGGGATCGAGATCGACTCGGTCGGCGTACAAGCGAATCAACAGTAGACCAAGTGCGAACAGCGTAATGAAAACAACGCCCAAGGCAGCGGAACTCTCCACGGCACCCAGGCGGCGGACGGCCTCGGAAAGAACCGCCGTTAAGATCCCAACCGCAATGGCTCCGGAGAACATCGCTGCGTGCCGCACAACGTCGTAGGAATCGTCGGATACGTACCCGGCGGATTTCAAAGCAAAAACAGTCAAGAACGAAACCGCGATGCCCAACAACACCGAGTGGCTTAGTGCATCGCCCATCATGCTTTGCCGCCGCAGCAACAAGAAATTCCCAGGCACGGCACAGGCCATCGCTGCCAGTGCAGCAGTCAGCACGATCCACGTATCGAGTGAACCCCAGTCGCTCAACAATGTGATGAATTCATTCAGCATGGTTCGGGGTTGACCGTTGGATCGCTAGATTGGTGTCGTTCGTTTCGTCGACGTCTGATGCTCGGGCAATGTGTGAGGACTGAGGGGCATGACTTGCAGGTGCGGGTAGCGTTCGCTGAGTTGTGCTTCAATGCGTGCGACGATCTCCGGATCGAGGGCATGCTCGCCCAGGTCGGCGTAGCGATCAACCCGGCTCGGCGCGATGTCGGCGTGTTCGATGAGATACATCTCCCACAGGCGATGATTTCGGGCGATGCGACGCGCCGCTTCCAGCCCGCTTGCGGTAAGCCGGCACGAAGCCGAGGGCGTGATCCACAGCAGACCGTTTCGCTCGGCGGCAGCAAGTTCGCGCCGAAAGCGACGTGGACTCCATGTTCGCCGTCGCTGTAAATCAGCTATAGGAATCGATTCGGCGACGGCTGCCATCGGGGACCCCTCGGATGCGATCAGCACCGGCTCAACATATTCATAGCAAGCCCGCAACAGGTGCTGTCGATCGACGTGCCGCTGCAATCGACGGTGTTCGACCACCCGAGAGAGAACACCTCGCTTGGGGCTAAAGAGCATGCTAAGGGCGAACAGCATGGCCCCGGCGAGAATAATCACAGGGCCAGCGGCAAGGCGTGCGAACAGCGCGCTGGCAATCACTCCCAACAGTGCCGCCAGGCCACCGATTGCCGCGGAGATAATCATCATCGACTGCAAGTGATCGGTCCAAAACCGCGCGGCTGCCGCGGGAAGAATCAACATGCCGACGACCAGCAGCAGCCCCACGCTTTGCAACCCAATTACCGTGACAACCGCAACCATGCCCATCAAGACAAGATCGAGCCCCACGACGGGCCATCCCTGCGCCGCTGCGTAGCCTTCATCGAAGCAAAGCGCGGCCAACTCTTTGAATAGCAGAGTCGACAACAGCAGCACCACGACCGCGCAAATCGAAATCAGCCCGATGTCCGCGGCAACCATCGCGGCTGCCTTGCCGTAGATAAAGCCCTGCAACCCGGCCAAGTTGCCCGACGGCATGTCTTGTAACATGGTCATCAGCGCGATGCCGGCGCCAAAAAAGACACTCAACACAATGGCCAACGCGGCATCTTCCTTGAGACGTGTCATGCGGCGAATCAGCAACACGCAGCCGACCCCTGCCAGCCCGGAGATCATCGCACCGATTAACAGCCCACCCAGCGACTTTCCGTGACCGGGCCACATGGTTTCGATCAGCAAGAAAGCCGCCGCGATCCCCGGCAGCGAGGCATGGCTGATAACATCGCCCACCAGTGCCCTTTTGCGTAACAGCATGAAGGTGCCGACCACGCCACCAACGACGCCCAACAGGGTTGTTCCCAGCAACACGACGCGCGTGTTGTAGTCTCGCAACAGAACAACCCGCAGCAGTTGGCTGGAAAACGATGGTTCCCTTGGCGAACTTGGTAGGTGCTGTGAGTTCCCCAGGGTAGCACCTTCAACGCTGGCGATTGCCAACGGGGGCTGGGCGGCAACTTCCGACGTCGCACCCATCGCAACGATGAGCCAAACCAGTGGCCACAGGGGATGTGAAAAGATCGACCGATCACATGCGCTCTTCACATTGCGATTTGCGCGACGAACCGACAGCATCACTCATCTCCAGTGAGCTTGAGCCGCTGACCAACTTCGTCCAACAGCGCCAGCTTGCCCCCATAGGTCGTCCGCAGGTTCTCAGGTGTGAACGTCTCCGCGGTCGGCCCTGAGGCGACAACGCGCATGTTCAACAGCAACACCTGATCGAAATAGTCGGGCACGGTCTGCAAGTCGTGATGCACGACAAGCGCTGTCTTTCCAGCGGCCCGCAGGGTGTGCAGAATTTCGATGACGGCTTTTTCCGTGGCGGCGTCGACCGACGCCAAGGGCTCATCCATGAGATAGAGATCTGCGTGTTGAACCAGCGCGCGAGCTAGGAAGACCCGTTGCTGTTGTCCTCCGGAGAGGCGGCTGATTTGACGGTGTGCGTAATCCGCCATGCCCACCCGGTCGAGCGCTTCGACGGCCAGTTGACGATGCTTTTTTCTGACGGGACGAAACCAGCCAATTTTGCGGTACAAACCCATGGCCACGACATCGGCGGCGTTGACGGGAAAGTCCCAGTCCACGCTCTCTCGCTGTGGAACATACGCCACACGGTCGCGCTGACGACGGTAGGGACGCCCAAACACCAGCACCTCACCAGAAACTCGAGGGACGAGTTCCAGGATGGCTTTGAGCATCGTGCTCTTCCCGGCACCGTTGGGCCCCACCACGGCCACCAAGCTTCCCGGGGGAGCGCGAAAATCGACTTCCCACAGAACTGGCTTGCGGTGGTAAGCCACCGTGAGGTCGCGGATGGATAACGGTGATGTCATGTCCGGCAGTTTGTTCGTCGGGCTCGCTTGCCCTGCTGACCAAACCCTTTGGGGACCGTCAATCGCACGAGCAGGATCCGCTTTCGGCAGATGATCGTTTGTCGTTGAATTCATTGCCGGCGCCCGGGGCGTGGTTGTGATGATACCAGCATGTCTTACGCACGGCGCTAGGGTGCGTCGAATTGTCCGCGCAATCCTTTTTCCGGGGCCACCCCGCCAAGCGCGCGGGCGATGATGGTCGCATTGTGATCGAGCATGCCGATGTACGTTCCCTCGTAGCTGCCGGGAGCCCCCATGGCGTCGGAAAACAACTCGCCACCAACTTCGACTGTCCAGCCGCGGTCGGCAGCACCTTCAATCAACGCCCTAATATTCTTCTCCGAGACGCTCGACTCGATGAACACCGCGCGGATTTCGTTCTCGACAATGAAGTCGACCAGTTGATTGATGTCGTTCACGCCCGCCTCCGATTCGGTGCTGATTCCTTGCACCGAACGAACCGGGATATCGTACGCCCTGGAGAAGTAGCCAAACGCATCGTGCGCGGTAATCAACGCCCGTTGTCCTTCGGGAATACTGCTGATTACTTCTCGCACATAGGCGTCTAGTTCGGCCAGTTCCGCACGGTAGGCCTTGGCGTTGTCGCGATACAACGCAGCCCCCTCGGGGTCGAATTCGCACAGCGCATCAACCACCAGGGCGACCGCTTCACTCCACGCCGACACATCCATCCAGACATGCGGATCCCAATGCCCCTCAAACTCCGGGGGTTCGCGCAAGTAGCCTTCGTCGAGCGACTCGCTAACCGCATACACCGGCTTCCCGCTTCTTGCGACTTTGATGAACGTTTCGGTCATTCGACCTTCGAGTAGCAAACCGGCGTAGAAAATAATGTCGGCATTGAGCAGTTGCTTCACGTCGTTTCGCGTCGGCTTGTACAGATGCGGATCGACGCCCTCGCCCATCAAGCCAATCACCTCACCACGATCGCCAGTAACCTGTCGCACGATGTCGGTCACCATGCCGCAGGTCGTCACGACCTGATAGGGAAACTCCCCGTTGAAAACTTCGATCGCGGTCTCCGAACTCGCGCCGGTTGCACGATGCGAGTGACCGATCGACGAATCGCAGCCTGCCAGAGAAAGGCTGGCGACGAAGAACAACAGGCAACCGATGACGCGAGAACTGATTCGAGACGAAGGCACCACGGATCGCTCCTGAATTAGGAACCTAGAATAGACGACATTTAGATCAATCAAAACTATTATTGAGCGCGGCAATAACAATGTCAAGCATGCAATTCGGCCGCAGGGAATCGCACAAACAGAGACTGTAATTCACTAACCACAAGCAGGTTATGAGAATACAGGATGTGACAAACGCATCCGCCTGGCCGGGTCGCTTGAAGGGCGCAGGCGACAGATGAACTCTGCGCGTGCCGTAGACCATGCCATCACTGAGATGGCGATTCGGCCGCGAAAAGAGAAGCCAGGCGACGGGCTTCGGCCTCGTCGACTTGGCAGCGACGCACCGCGGAGGCGCGGCCGGTTTGGGGGTCGACATCGACAATCGTGCCGTTGATCCGCACATCTTCAGTCGCAACTTCGAAATGCGTGGGGTTGAACGTGCGGGTTGTTTCCAGCACGCGGTCGATGCGGCGACCGAGAATGCTTTCGTGCGGACCGGTCATTCCAACGTCGCACTGAAAGGCGGTTCCACCACGTTGAATGTGCTCATCGGCGGTGGGCACATGTGTGTGAGTGCCCAAGACAGCCGAGACGCGGCCATCTAGGAAACGCCCCATCAACTGCATGTCGCTGGTCGCCTCGGCATGAAAGTCAACCAGAATGACGCGAACTTCCGGCGGCAACTTCTCCAGCACACGGTCGGCGGCAGCCCAAGGGCAGTCGACCGGACGCATGAACACCCGGCCCAACAAACTGAGCACCGCCACGTTCGTCCCGTCGCGGGCTTGGACCACCATATGGTCGTGCCCGGGGGCAGAGTCAGGAAAGTTCGCCGGCTTGACGATATTTTTTTCGGACTCGAGTATCGGGTTGATCTCGCGGCGACGATAGATGTGGTCGCCGAGCGTAATCGCGTCGACACCGGCTTCGATCAATTCGCGATAGTTCGCCGGAGTGAGGCCCGAACCGCCGGCCGAGTTTTCGGCGTTGGCGACAACCAGATCAAGCTGTTCCTCAAGAATCAAACCGCGTAACGCGCGTTTGACGATTTGTCGCCCTGGTTTGCCGACGATATCACCGATATGTAATAGCCGCACACCACGCTCACTTTCCGTTCATCCGTTTGCGGTAAATCACTCCCCTGCCCTGTGGGTATCTACACAACTTTGCTAGCTAGTATTGTTCGACGGGTGGCCCAGCCGTTCGGCTGGGTCGCGAAGCGACAAGATGCCTTGGGTACGATTCTGTGTTGCGAGAGAAC
>CAZNXE010000286.1:0-7584 GCA_964576465.1 uncultured Planctomycetaceae bacterium | reverse complement strand
TCCGATGCGGGCATTCTTATCGATAATCGCCCCATCGATCACGGTTTCGGCGCCGATTCCCAGTGGCACGCGATGTTCATCCTTGCCGGCGTTTGACTTCACATCTTCGTAGTAGTCGGCCCCCATGATTACCGAATTGCGAATCTGCACGCCCCGCCCAATACGGCACCGCAGCCCGATGACGCTGTTTTCGATGACCGCTCCGGCTTCGATTTGACAACCGTCGGCGACCAAACTGCGATGGACCGTCACACCATCCATCCGCGTCGGCGGGAGAAATCGTGCGCGGGTGTAAATCGGAGATTCGGCCGACGAGATTTCAAACGGCGGATTGGTCGAGGCCAACTCCAAATTGGCATGGTAAAACGATCGAATCGTACCGATGTCTTCCCAATAGCCGTCGAACAAGTGGCATTGCACTCGCCGCGAACGAATCGAGGCCGGAAATACTTCCTTGCCGAAGTCCCGATAGTCGGTCTTCTGGAGTACATCCACCAGCGTTTCACGGCGAAACAGATAAATTCCCATACTGGCCAAACATTCCCGACCGCCGCTTTCGATGCCCTGGGCGTCGATCCATGCGGGATCGGTCCGCACGAGATCAAGGTCTTCGTCAGTCTGCGGTTTTTCCAGAAACCCCTGCACACGTCCAGAATCGTCGACCCGCATGATTCCCAAAGCCGAGGCCATGGATCGCGGCACGGGCAGCGCCGCGATCGTCACATCGGCACCCGACTCGCGATGCGTCTTAAGCATTTCGCGAAAATCCATCCGGTAGAGTTGGTCGCCGGAGAGAATCAGCACCAACTCGGCATCGTGGTCTTCGATGTACCGTAGATTCTGCCGCACCGCATCGGCCGTGCCTTGGTACCAATCGGAACTATCCAACGTTTGCTGCGCGGCCAACACTTCGACAAACCCACGACTGAACGCGTCGAAATTGTAGGTACTGCGGATGTGTTTGTGCAGGCTAACCGAGTTGAATTGCGTCAACACGTAGATGCGGTTGAGTCCGCTGTTAATGCAATTCGACAGCGGGATGTCGATCAGACGGTACTTCCCCGCCAGCGGAACCGCCGGCTTTGAACGGAACTTTGTCAGCGGATAAAGGCGACTTCCTTGCCCACCGCCGAGCACCAGCGTGATCACGTTCCGCATTCCTTCTCCTAACTATTTCGCTGCCTGCTGAATCGACCACTGCCCAGCATTGTATCGCCGAAGTGGGAGGCAATCACAGCCCCCGGTGAATTAACCGGGAAGATGATAAAACAAAATGCCCAACATGCCATAAACCACCAGCAGCAAGACACCTTCAAGCCAGTTGCTTTCTCCATCTCCGGCAATCTGTGCGGTTACGGCAACCGCGATGCCCATCGCTATAATCTCCGGCACTGTAAAGACCAGGTCCATCTGTACGCCCATCGCCATGCTGAGGAGCACCAACAGCGGAGCAATGAACAGCGCGATTTGAATCGACGAGCCGATGGCGATCGACATGCTAAGGTCCATCCGGTTCCGAAGTGCCACCAACACCGCGGTACTGTGTTCGGCGGCATTTCCCACGATCGCCACGATAATCACGCCGACGAACAACTCGGTAAGCCCAAAAGCCTCGCTGGCGGCGGTAACCGATCCGATCATCAACTCAGCCAACACAGCCACGCCAACGGTTGCGGCGAATAAAACACCGAACGCCCGCGATACGCTCCACGGAACATGTTCGTTGTTGGTCTCTCGGCGTGTTGGCTTGGCGCCAACAACTCGCGCCGAAGACTTTGGTCGTTCCTCGTTTTCCGCTTTGCTTTCGTACAAATGCGGATGCGTGCTCAGCGTGAACACGAGACTTAAGGCGTAGGTCACTAACAACAACACGGAAAGCTGCACACTCAACGCATCGATCTGAGGTTGATCGTCGGGAACGAGATGGGCGAACATGGCGGGAATCACCAGCGCGGCCACGGCCAGCATCAGCAATGTGGCGCTGGTTCGCGTGCCGGCGGGGTTGAAGCGTTGGATGTTAAACCGCAGCCCTCCGGCGAACAACGCGACGCCCATCACCAATAAGATATTGCCGATGATTGATCCGGTGAGCGAGGCCTTGACCAAGGCGTGCATCGCGAGGACCGATTCGGGGTTCTGCTGGGCTTCAATCAACGCCATCACGGCAATGATCAGTTCCGCCGCGTTCCCGAACGTGGCATTCAGCAGGCCGCCGACACCTTCGCCAAGACGTTCCGCCAGATGTTCGGTGGCCCGCCCCATCCAACCGGCCATGGGAATGATGGCCAGGGCCGAAGCCACGAAGATCCACGTCGGCGTGGCCCAAGCAACGTGCCGCATGTGGGCAATCTCTAGTACGATTGCCAAGGGCAAAAACAATAACAGCCAGTTCAAGCCACCGCGGAAGATTCGTTTCAAGGGTTACGCCATGTATTCAAGAAAAGTGGCCGGAATCCTCGCAGGGATGCGAGAAACCACACTATCGCACACATGCCAGGCTGGCAAAAGGTGTTTCGACCATCGTGGTAACCTCACTGCACGAACCGCCCTAGCACCGATCGATGAGGATGCCAAATAGGATGCGAAAACCGACTACAATGGACTGTCGTCAGGAAACACATGCCGTGAAAACACGTTCAGACCCATCCATTGACCGTCGAATGTTTCTCGGTCGCGCGACGCGCGCGGTCGCTTGCGGTGTTCCATTTGCTGTCCTTAGCCGAACCGCATTCCACGATGCGCGACAGGCAGAAGCCGCCTTTGCGACACATCAATCCACATCAGATAACCTGCGCGATCGCATCTTCGGCATGCTACTTGGCTCTCTGATCGGCGATGCGGCCGGGGGACCATTGGAGTTTAAGACACACGACGAGCTGTCAAAACATACGACGTCGATCAAACAGTGGTCCGACGATGAAGTGCTCGATGAGGAAGCACTCCGCGATCGCGCGGCGGCGTTTACCTTGTTGCCTTACGGCGATCTGCGGCCCGAGACGCATTCCTACGGACCTTGGACAACCAAAGCGCCCGCGGGCACAGTGACCGACGATTCGCGGATGAAAATCATTTTGATCCGTGCGATGCGGCGCGCACATTCCGCAGGCAAAACAACTCTTTCGCGCAAAGATCTTGCTCGAGAGATGATCGCATACGGCGAGGACACAGCGTTGCTCGCTCGGCCTGGCTACGCTGAACTGGTAGAGGACTGGCTACACGAATGGAATTTGGCCTCGCGGTGGGTCTTGGGGAACCGCGATCTCACGCAGGCCCGGCCGCCGGCGCGGCTGTGGAGTGGCATCGACACCGTAGCCGGACAGATGGCGCTACCGCCGCTTGCCGCGGAGTTCGCCGGACAGCCGAAACTAGCCTATCGCGCCGCCTACCGTCTCGGCTTCTTCGACAACGGGCCCGCCAAAGATATTACCTCGGCCATTGTCGCAGGCTTGGCAGCCGCGCTTGCGGTTCGTGACAAGCCCGTCGACGATGATGCACCGACTTCTGTTCCGCTGGCATGGCAAGCCATGGAACAGGCCATGCGTCAGACAGATCCGTTTCGATATGCCGACGTACGTTTCGTAGGGCGCCCTACGACACGTTGGCTCGATTTCGCGGCGGATGCTGCTCGCCGCGCGGAACAAAAGCCGGCCCGACTGTTCGACATTCTTGAAGAGGAACTCGGCGCCCGGACGTGGTGGGAAGGGCACGTCAACTTCGCCGCGTGCATGGCAATCGCCCAGTTGTGTCGCTACGAGCCGTTGGCCTCGATCCAACTCGCGTTGGAATTCGGACACGACACCGACTCCACGGCACAATTGATGGGCGCCATGATGGGCGCGGTCTACGGCGCGGCCGTTTTTCCGACGCCGCTACGCCAACTGGTAACCCAGCGGCTGCGACTCGACTACGACGAAGACCTCCAAGAGTGGGTCGATTTCCTGGTCGAACGAGCAAACCAGCGTATGCAAAAGAATATTGCGGGTGCGACGGATGACGCGTAACTCATTCTCACTCTCGGCAGTTACCCGTAGTTCAACCGCTTGGGAGTTTCCCGTTGAATCGGCACGTCGATCAACCGTGGAACATCGCCGGCAAGCGACTCGGACACGGCATCGCTGAGGTCGTCGGGATCATCGATTCGCACGGCTTCAATCCCCAGCGACTTGGCCAGCGACACCAAGTCGACTTCTGGCTCGTTGAGATCGAGCCCCACAAATTCACCGGCTTGGGCGTGTGGCAACTCCATGCCCTGCGCGCCGATTTTGAGAATCTGATACTGGGCATTGTTACTAATGACAAACGTCGCCGGAATTTTATAGCGTGCCGCGGACCATAAACCTTGAATGCCATACATCGCCGCACCTTCGCCCAAGATGCCCAACACCGGACGCTCGGGCCAAGCAAGCTGAACACCGAGCGTGCATCCCAGCCCCCAACCAAGTGCCCAACCGCGATGGCCAAAGTAGCCCGAGGTATTCCGCAGCGCACCGAGCCGCTCTAAGACGGTGTTCGTCGTGGTTACGGCCTCTTCAATCACCGCCACATTGGGCGGAATCACGCGGGCGATGCTATCCATCAACGTCAGTGGCGTCATTGGCCGTGCGTCGCGTTGCTGATCGATTTGTTCACGAAGTTGCTGTCGCGATGCCTCGTGGGCCGCAATCCGCTCGGCGCGACGCTGTGTCGCGGCGGACTGCTGTTCGGCGGTCATTTCTCCGGTAAGCCGCGCGCCTAACTCGGCCAGACTCGGCTTGAGGTGACCGATCACGCCGACCTCTAGCGGATAGTTCTTGCCGAGCTGCCACGGGTCTTGATCGATTTGCACCAACTGCAGATGTTCGGGAATCGCACGTGCCGGCTCGTGGTAGACGTACTCGCGGAGCATATCGAGCCCTGCTACCAACAGCACGTCGAACTCGTCCAAACGCTGGCGAACTTCGGGCGACCATAGCGGTAGCCCCTGCGCGGTTAGCGGATGATCGGCCGGAAAACTCAGCCGTCCGTGGGTCGTGCCAGGTTCGGAAATGACCGGCGCGCCGAGCGCCTCGGCCACGGCAACCATCTCGTCGACGGCGTCGCACTCCCTCACGCGACTGCCTACCAAGATGCCTGGGTTTTTTGCCGCGGCCAGCACTTCCCCCGCACGACGGATGGCCTGCTCCGGAGGGCGGACGTGCGGATCGGGAAGCGACGGAGGCGTCAATTCGATCTCCGGCAACTCGGCCACTTCGGCCAGAATGTCAACGGGGATCGAAAGGAACACAGGCCCGGTGGGTGGCGTGAGGGCGGTTTGCACCGCGCGGCGAATCGCCGAGGGCAAGTCGTCGATGCGTTGAACTTCCACCGACCACTTGGTCCACGGTCGGGCCACTTCGACCATGTCGCCGCCCAAAATCGGCTCCTGGAACATCAGCCGCCTGTCTTGTTGCCCAGCGGTAACCAACAACGGTGTGCCGGCACGATGGGCGTTGTAAAGAATGCCCATCGCATGGCCGAGACCGCAACTGATATGCAGGTTTACGAAGCCAATCCCGCGCGATGCCTGGGCATAGCCGTCGGCCATCGCCATCACGGGAACTTCTTGCAGGCCAAGGATGTACTCGATTCGCGATTCATCGAGCATGGCGTCGATCAGCGGCAACTCGGTCGTGCCCGGGTTTCCGAACAAATAACGCACGCCGGCAGAGGCCAACATATCGAGCATCACGTGGCTGCCAGTCTTCGGCATGTGGATCTCCCCGAGATTGACGTCATTGTCGGATACAAAAGCCAACCGTTGTTGGATGCTCCCGACGAGCCCCCCGAGTGTACGCGAACAGCCGGGCGAATCAATGTGGGGAAGGACCGTCAAACAAAGCACTGCTGGACAAGCCAGCAGTGGCACCCGATGTGAATCGACGAATGGCTTGAGTGTCGCACGATGTTAGCACTTGCGCGCACAAAAAACCGCCGCACGACCAATGAAGATCGTGCGGCGGCCACGGCTGCTTCGTATTCGCGGCATGCGCCGCGGATCTTTGATTTGTCGCTGCCTTAGCGGTATGTGCCGCTGTATCTTCGGCGTGTTTGGCTGCCGGGCGGAACACCCTCAGCCGGCGTTGGCTGGCTTCGCTGCACAGCTGGTCCGTCACTCCAAACGGCGCCAGAGGGCGGTCCTCCGTACTGCGGATGGTAGTCGTGCGGTGGACCCGTGTAGTGGCCACACTGATCGCACGAATCGCAGCCTGCGCGGTCGCTGGCACACAATGCACCTGGGTACCTTTCGCATCCCCAACCACCGCATCCACCACCGCCACCGCCGTAGCATCCGCGGTGACACATGAAGAGGCGATCCAAAGCGTAACATCCCGTGCTGGTCGCGAAGACCAAGCACACCAAACTGGCCATGACCAAGCGTTTCATGATGTCTACTTCCCCCGAAGTGTTTTTGGTTAGGTGCCTGTGGACAGTTCACCTGCCCTGGACCTTGTCAGGATTAGGGTGTTGGGTGCTAGCACGAGTGACCGCGAAGACAAGCCACCGGAGTCAAACGCTACTGCCTCTGCCGGATATATCGGCGCGAAGGGCACGCAGAATCGAGAAAATCCGTGCAATCGGTACAAGCCGGGCGAGCGGAGAGGGCTAGCAATACGACAACGGATACCTTTCCCAAGAGTTCACTATCGATTTCGTCCTCTGGGAGTCCCGCTATCTTATGAATCGCCATGCGTATCGCACTGGGTCTCTTGGCAAGATGGCCTAGGTTGTCCAGAGGCAAGATGTGGCCTCCCCGATTTAGCGAGATTTTCAACTCCCCGAATGCCACGGTTTGTATCTCCGTCGCGTCATCGCCCTGCCCGAGCGCACGCGACCACCCTGTGTTGCATGCCAATACCATCACGCATGTCGTCAATACTCGCAGCTTCGTTCGTCGCATCATGTCTGTTCTCACGTATCATCCGCGGAGGATAACCACTGCTTGAGGGGTCGGCGACTTACAAGAATTTTCGAGATTCTTTCGTCGGCCGCCCGCAGGCGATATAGTGTCGTCTCTCGAAGAGGTCGCATGGAGACCTCGAAATCCCAGTGTTTTGGCAGATTGGTGGTCGCAGCATGTCGCAGCCTTTGCCCTTGGAATCGGTGAATCACATTGCCCGGGCTACCCGAGAGCTGGATAAGCTTCAGGAGACGATTGATTTCTATTGCAATGTGCTGGGATTTCGCGAGATCAAGCGGCCCGACTTTGACTTTCCCGGTGCTTGGCTTTTCGGGTACGGCGTGCAGATCCATCTGATCATCGACGCTGACGCCAACTCTGCGGGCGGGCGATTGAGCAAAAGGGCCGATCACGTGGCGTTCCACACACCCGACATCGGTGCCGTCTCTAAGCAGTTAGACGCATTAGGAATCGAATACGTCACAAACACCGTGCCAACGACCGGAGTTACGCAGATATTCTTCCACGACCCCAACGGTTATCACATCGAAGTGGCCACCTACCCACCGGCGGTTGAGAAGACGGTTTAAGGCGAGCGGCGAATGAGAATGTAACCAACCCGACGCGTGAGCGAGGGACCAACCGGCAATACACTGCGTTCCCTCGCT
>CAZNXE010000285.1:7232-7642 GCA_964576465.1 uncultured Planctomycetaceae bacterium | reverse complement strand
GGCCACTTCTCCAAGCCGACCTGCCTAAGCGATAGCAGATTCTTTGCAAACTGCCGATCGCGCGAGGCCCACCAGAACAGGGCCGCCAAAACGCCCAGCGAAACCCCCAGCCTCAACAGATATCCGACTAACTTTTTCAAAGTGGAGGTTCCACGAATGACGATTCTGGTACAGGTCTGGCAGCGCTGGCGATGGCTTGACAGTTTACACGTCGAGTGCTAGTTTGGCGCGCTGTCGGTCGGAAGCCTAGTGCTAGTAAAATGTTAGGCCTTTTCAGCCGCACACATCGCTAGGCGGAGCTAGACTGAATCATCGGCCATGCGACCAAGCGAAGCTAACCGATTCTGCAGCGACGTCAAAACCCATCTATGGGGGATTAGCTCAGTTGGGAGAGCGTCTGGCTGGCAGCC
>CAZNXE010000285.1:1495-7198 GCA_964576465.1 uncultured Planctomycetaceae bacterium | reverse complement strand
ACTGCGACACAAAACGCCCTTGGCGGTTTAGTCCGCTGGGGCGTTCTCTCGTTTTGACGTCTTATTCGGGGCGTGAATCGTGGCAAGCTCCCGACAAGTGATCAACGGAATTCGATTTCGACTTCGTTCGGTCTCAAAGGCGGAATGGATCGTAATTGCCGTCATCGTCGTGCTGTTGGTTGCGGTGATTCCACCAACACCTCACTGGCGAGAAACTTTCAGCCAATCCTGCCATCTTTGCGGAAATCGCCGGAGCAGGCCAAAACGAGCAGCGCATACTTTCCGTTGAGGCATTCAGACGGTTGGCAGAGGCGTCACAACTAAGCAAAATGGTCGTGTTGCATCAGGTGCCGTTGCAGACAGATGCAGCGGGGTCAAGAAAAGGAGACTCAGGCGTTGTCAGCGATGCCCGACTGCTGCGGAGCGAGTAAATCGAGTTCACACTGTATCTGCTTTGTTCGATCCCGGTCTCCGTCGCAAATGGCCATTGCTCGCTGCTCCAGTAGATACGCTAGCCTTCGACGGGCGCGCAATGCCAGACACAAGTCGGCTTTGCAGCGACGACATTCTGGCTGCGGCGGTTGAGAGGCGCGACAGACCGGACAACGGAACATTATTTCACGCGACATGCTTACTGGACATAGAACAAGATGTCGTCTAGTTCCTCACACAATACGCTTACATCCACGTCCGATCCGCGAGATAGGGCATCTCTAAGCTGGCTGGCCAGAGAGCGGATTTCCTTCGCATCTTCGTCGGCAATGCTACTGTCGATGTTTTTCACTTGTTCCAATATCGCAACCGCTGCGGGAAATCGTTCAGCGGCGTCAGAATCCTGCTCGCCGTCTTCCGAAGACTGCCATTCATTCAACGGCCGCAGATCTTCTTCGTTGAGTAATTCGTCTGACGAATCGAACATCGCTCCCAATCTTGCCTGGGCCTGATCGCGCTGATCGGATTGAAATTGACTGAGCGCGTTGTTGATCGTTAGTTCCTTGGCGGCACCTGAGGCAGTTTGTGTCGCGACAACTCGCAGCGTGCCGTCGAGTGTCAGGTCGAATCGCACAACGATCTTGTTATTTTCTCCACCGGTTTCCAAATTGAGTTTGAACTTGCCAATCGACTGATTGCGTTCGACGCTGTCGTATTCTCCCTGCAATACATGAATCAACGCGACTTCCTGTTCGTCATGCACCGTCGAATACGCTTGCTCGTAACGGGCTGGAAGTGGCGTGTTGCGATGGATGATCGGGGAGAATACAAGTCGCGATCCGAACATCAGCATTCCCTCGCACGCCTCTATTCCCAGCGTATGGGTTGCCACATCAACTAGCACCGGTCCGATCGATTGACCATCGTGCATCGCGGCCTGAGTCGCCGCACCCAGGGCAACCGCGAGATCAGGGTCCACCGCCCGGCTCGGTTCGCGTAGAAATTCCTCGCGCAGTCGTCGGGTAACAAGCGGAATGCGCGTCGAGCCGCCAACGAGGACAAGATCATCGATTTGATGGGCAGTCATGTTGACTTCACGAAGCGCCTTGTCGACGCAGGCAATCGTGCGGTCGACAAACGCCGAAATCATCTCCTCAAACTCGTCACGGCTGATCGTCATACTCAGATTCAATGGGCGACCCTGTTTTTCCGCGATAAACTCTTCGGCAATCTGCACGCTTTCGTCCTGCGACAGGGCACACTTAGCCTTTTCGCACGCTTGCCGCAGGCGATATCGCGTTGACATGTCTTCACGCAAATCTATCTGATGCTCCTGGGCGAACTGGTCTGCGACGTGATCCAACAACAAATTGTCGATGTCATCGCCTCCAAGCTTCGTATCGCCCTGACTGCTGAGCACTTCGATTACTCCGTCTTCTATCCGCACGACCGAGACATCAAACGTTCCGCCGCCAAAATCGTAGACAACGATACTCTTGGGATCGCGCGAGCCGGCGTGGTAGACAAGCGTGGAAGCGGTCGGTTCGTTGATGATGCGTTCGACTTGCAGGCCGGCCAACTCACCCGCTTCGCGCGTAGCCTGTCGCTGATTCTCGTCGAAGAATGCAGGGACGGTTATCACGGCCCGCTTTACCGGAACCCCCAACGAGCGCTGCGCCCGGTCGCACAGCTTTCGCAGAATCATCGCGCTAACTTCCGGAGGCGTAAAAGAATGTTCCCCTAGTTCGATTTCCTCCATCGTTCCCATTTTTCGCTTCACCGACGAGATCGTACGTTCGGGAAACGCGGCCTGTTGATTGCGGGCCGCTGCGCCGATAATCAACTCGCCGTCGGAGTCGAGTCCGACAACTGACGGCAGAATGGTTTCGCCACTCTCAGCCAAAACCTGCGGCTTTCCGTCTATCACCGCCGCCACAACACTGTTGGTAGTACCTAGGTCAATGCCAACAATCGGTCCGCAATCTTGTTTCGGCATCAAACAATCCCTTCTTGTGGTGACCTGTTGGTTACGTTCGCCTTGTTATCTTGCCACCCGGACATCAGCGCAGCGGAACAACTCGCCTCGCCAAAAATACGCGGGCGACAATTGCTCCTCGACATGTCCCGCCTTGTGCTGATCTGATTCGACCGATGCAATTGCGTGCATTGTCTCGGCATCAAACGGTTGGCCAACCGTCTCTGCTCGTTCGATGTCGCGATCGCTCATGATCCGGCGGATCCGTGAAACGACCATCGTCAAACCCTCGTTGGTAGAATGGTCGACGTTCGCCTGAAGATTACTGGCAACAATCCGTAGAACCGATTTGAAAAAACGTCGACAGAACCAGCGAGAAATAATGCCGCGATTCTCGAAATCCTCTTGAATCGACGCGGCGAGCAAGTCCGGTAGTAAATTCGCTCGCGTCGATTTGATCACCGCATCGACAGCGCGGCTAAGATGGACGTCGATTTCGACAATCGCTTCGACAAACTCGCGGACGCCACGCTGTTCAGAATTCTGTTCCGTCAGAACGGACGAGTCGACCAGTTTTGTCTCCAGTCGGAGCAGCTTGTCGGTTGCTCCCTGAATCGCGGCAGCGAGGTCGCGGTTTTCTCGTGTTTGTGTTCGCCATTCGTGGCGCATCGCGGTGAACGCCTCGATCACATCGAGCAAGCCGAATTCGGGCGGCTCTGATTCATCGGGCCGCGATTGTTGAATATCGCAGGGTTGCCGCAAATCACTATCGCCGATGGATTCACCGCCCCTGTCTTCGGCTGCTGACGACGTCTGTTCCATGGAATCGCCAGGGTCGCTGGAGCCGCATGCATTTTGAAAGGAGTTGTTCATTTCGGCTTGTTGCTCACCTCTGGAGCTTCCTCGCGTTTTTCTTGACGGTTGCCCAAGCTCAGCAACAAATCGACGCTTATCGCTGGCGGGTTCGATTCCTCTTTTTCGATCACTTCGTTCCAGTTTGGTGGATCTGCGGACGGCGCTTCGAGCAGCGTTCGAGCGAGTGACAGCGGATCTTTGGCTGACTGAAATGCCGCCTGAATTTCCTGAAACCGCTTCGGCTCACGTTCGGGTGGAAATTGCTTAATCAACTCCAAATACCGAGCACGAATTTCCTCTGGGGTCGCATTCATGGACAGGCCGAGTATTCGTAGCGGATCCGCTGGTGATTCAGACTGGTTTCGAGTGTTCATGAATTGAAGCTACCGTAACAACGTGAACTAGAGTTCAGAATAATTCTCTCTGCCCCGCACCAGAGTCTACACGCGACTTTTTCGCCCTTGTTCTGGCAGCCATACTATTCGGGTCGAACGCGTCGTCGTCATCCTCGTCGAAAACGTTGTCATCAAAGGTTTCGCCGCCAAATGAATTCCCGAAAGCATTTGCAAAGGCGCCGAAGAACGAACCGGGCCCCGAAGCGAGCCTGTCACCCTCGGCTAGTTTTTCATCAAACTCGTCAACCAGCGAGCCGAACCAATGACGGTAATACGGATCGTTTTCCGAAGAAGCCGCCTTGTGAAGCACATCTCGTTGCTTTTGGTAGTTCTTTACGCCCCAGGAATAACGCAGTTGCAGCAAAGCGTTGATTAGCGATGCGGCCACAACTTTGTTCTTGCTAGCTACGCCAGTGAATCCGTGCGGAAGTTTCAACTCGTATCCGTCGGCGTAAAACCGGCAAGTCGACATCCACATCAACGCCGCTTGAAACGTCGGGGCGTCACAATATTCCGAAACCATTTTGGGTCGCTCGCCCAGTCTGCGCCAAAGCTCCTTGCCAAATTTACTGCCGTGCATACGGTACGCCGGATAAAACAAATCGATTCGGCTCAAGTCCCAAAAGAAACTAGCAACGGAGAGAAGCACATCGAAGGCAAGTGACTCGACTTTTTTCACGGCCTCTTCCACCGGCGCCCGCAATGGCTTTAAGTCGGCGGCCGGTACGCGCATTCGCTGCGCGGCGCCGAGCATCATGCACGCATCTTTCAAGGACTCCGATGAACTGATGTGCGACTTCATTTCGGTGCGAATCTTTTCAAATTCATCTTTCTCACCTCGCCGCAACACGAGTGCCGCATGCAAATACGGCAACCAGTCACGTGAGAGCCACGTGGGCCACAAGGCCTCGACTTCGACCAGCTTTTCAGGAACCTGTTTGAGCCATGCTTTGCGACGACACAACTGCATTGCTTCGAGCACCGCCAGTTTCCACGGCGCAGACCGAATCCGCGGATCATCCTCCCGCGACGCCTTGAGCCATTCAACATGCGGAGCCGCCTCTTCGAGCTGTTCGTCTTCAATCAGGAAATCAACCAACCAAAGTCGCGGTTCGGCAGCATCTGGAATGGATTTCGCCCAATTTCGCATCACGGTGAGCAGCTTCTTCTCGTATGGTTTTCGCTCGGTTGCGCGAAGGCGCTCGTCAGTCGCTTTAGATTCCAGCCAATCGGCATACGTTGTGTGAGCGTCGGCGTTGGCGGGATACGCCTTGATCGCTCGCTTCAAATAGTCCTCGTACTGCCTCTCATCGACTCCAAACCCGAACATACCTTCAAAAGGCGACCCCCCAAAAGGCGAGGACGGTTTCAACGTGGCTTCTGCCTCGTTTAACCAACTTTGGCTGATGATCGCATTGCAAAGTGGTTTAGGGATCTGCTGGTTGGCGGGCAAGTCCTTCTTCAAATAACACTCCAATGCACGGTCGGCTCTTCCCTCGGCTCCCTCGAACTTTGCGAAGTAGTGAAACGAAAGGAGTGAGTTGCGCGGATCGTGATCAGGCCCCGGGAAAATCTTCACCGCAGCCTCAAAGACATCTACATAGGGCTGGTTGACGGCTAATAGCAAAGCGGTGTGCTGAAGCGCCGCAACCAATTCTGGTTCTGTGCTACCATAGCCGACCGAGAAATCTTTCAGTCGTTGTAGTTTTTCAAGACCGAGCAATAACTCTGGATCGCCGAACTGCCCCTCCGGTTGACTCGTAATGGTTCGAGCCATCCGAATTGCTGGGCGATCAAATCGAATGCGCCGCACCAACTTGGCGGAATAAACTTGAACGGCGTCAGGTTGCGAATCGCTCGGCCGGAGGGCAGACTCGGCTGGTTGCGATTGGGTCTCCACATTAGCTTTTTGGCTCGTCGACCGCGAAGCTGCTTCACTTAAAGATTCGCGAGCATCGCCGCGCTGGGCAGACGACAGAACGGCGGCAATACGTCCTGGGCGATGCTGCGGATCAAGTCTCGACCAGCTCTTTTGAGCGGCGTCGA
>CAZNXE010000285.1:0-1485 GCA_964576465.1 uncultured Planctomycetaceae bacterium | reverse complement strand
CATTACTCAACCATGACTGGAATCCGCGAACAAACAACCGCCACGGGCTTAACGGACTGTTACGCGGAATCTTCGCAACCAACTGATTGGCGTCGTCAGCTTGGCTCCCGTTGGACGCGCATGCCAATGCCAGCGCCTCACGAATCGCGTTGACCTGCTCGCGCAACTCGGATGAAAGAGTCTCGATAACGGCTGAGTCGAAAACGGCCACGTCTTCTGGAGCTTCGCCGTCCCAGGCCACCGGCTCTTGCCTAGCGATCCGTTGACGAAGGCGGGTGTCCATCGCCATGGGAGCCGACACCGTGTTTCTTCGACGATTTTGCTTCCGCTTTTTCCGAGCTTTTGCTTCCCGCTTTTGTTGTCGGATTTGCTTCTGCCGCGCATTCTTTTTGCATGACTTACCGCTCAAGGTTCCATCCTCATCTTGACGTTGCCTTACCCGATTTAATAGCAGTTGAATTCTAACTCATTCGTGTTTCCCTTGGTAGCCTGCTATCACCCCGTGAAATTCTTGACGGGCAAGAGTACGATGGACATCAAGATGGAGGCGATTTGCTGTTACGAGACCCAATTCCCGCCCGTCAAATCGCTAACCCTAGAAGGCATCCGTGCCATCAACACAGCCGATGGCTGCATGGCCGCCGAAGTATTCCTGTCCCGCCGCCCGCTGAAAACAAACGATCTAATGCAAACCGCTGTTTGGCGATCGCGCGAAGATGAAGGGCGGCGCTGGCCAGTTGAGAATGTGGGGTTTTGCGTGGCTAGGTTTCTTCCGGGTTTTCTGTCTGTTTTTTTCGTAAGGCGTGGTGTAGTTTTGCCCGCTTCGATTGGAGGGTCGCTCCCAAGTTGGTGCTGACCCAAGCATGCACAAGCTTTTCGGGAACTTGCGTCATCGCCTTGCGTATGAACTCATTCCATCGCTCATTCTTTGCCAAGCGTTTCTTCAACAGCCGTGCCGCCATGTGCGGCAAATCCCGATAGCGTGTGGTTTCCGGGTGAGCCCTGCAGAATCGGTCGATGCCTCCAGCAAGATCGCTGCCTTCGTCGCTCAAGATCGCCTTGGGAACGATGCCGGTTTTCGCGACGATGGCCTCAAACTGTTGATGCACGGTTTCTTGATTCGAAGTTTCCACGGGCAACAAGGCCACGGGCGTCATGTCGCTCAGCTTGAGGCATTCCCCTGGCGGTGAAAGCTCGCACAAACGAATTCCAATCATCCCCAAGAACCGCTGCTTTCCAATCTCGATCGCATGATCGGCAAGCAAGATCCAGTCGTCGGCCTGCTCCAGCGGCGCGTGCAACTTGAAGTACCCCAGCCGAAGCAGCCAGAGTCGTCCGGAGGTCGCGTGGGGGATCAAGCCCTGTCGCGCCTGCTCTGGGAAGAAAAACGCCAGCGTCTTGGTGACTGCCGACATCGACGAACAGCACCCCAACACTGCACTTTCTGAAAAAAAAGCGACAACTGATCTCTACTAAAAATCATTC
>CAZNXE010000284.1:0-7643 GCA_964576465.1 uncultured Planctomycetaceae bacterium | reverse complement strand
CGTTCAACGGCGATCGGCAACCGATCGATCATTTCGAGTGTCGCCTCCCGACGATTTGGGCCATGCGTTTGAGTTACGCCATATTGGGTCCCACGGAGTTCGCGGCGTGTTTGCCTGGATTGCTCGCCTCGGCAATGACCTTCGTGGCGGTTGGCATGCTTGCAGGCTGGCCGCACAATGTCCGCTGGTCGACTATGGGAGCACTCGTTCTCGTGTCGATTCTTCCCATCGACGTTGAGTTAGCATCGTATCCGGTTGCTTCTGTAATGGCGGCGGGGTTCACGTCTTTGGGTACCGTCGTTCTTCTCAAAGGGCAGCGATGGTGGTCCCATGCCGGCGGGTTACTCTTGGCAATGGGCGTCTGGACTCACGCCGTGCCAGGGTACTTCGTCGCCATTTTGACCGTGGTAACGCTCGCTTTTGACTGGCGTCGTTATCTTCCACCACTGGCAACCGCCGCAGTCGCGACACTCGTGCTCTACGGTTCACAATCGCTTGCCTACGGTATTTTATACGGAAACCCGTGGTTGCGATTCGATCTGATGTCGTATTACACAGCCGGAGGGGTGCCTGCCGATGTACGCGCCGGCGGCGATTTATGGACATTTTTTATGATGCCCGTGAACATGATCGTTTCGGGGCGACAGTTTGGATGGTGCCTGATCCTTTTGCCCGTCACATGTGCCTGGGCATGGCCGCACCTTCGTCGTGAGCAAAGGATCGTGCTGCTGACCACGATCGGATTCTTCTTGTGGCTTGGTTACGGAACGACAGTTCCCTGGAAATACAAACCCTTTACGCGCGGCATTCATTACTATCTTCCACTCGTGCTTGGTGTCTGTGCGCTGATTCCCGTCGCGTTTGAATATGCGTTCGCGCCGCGCCGGCGTCTGGCCATGGTCGCACTGTGCATCTTGATGGTTACCCTGGTGGTCCACCTCTGCGATCGTGCGCTGTGGGGAAGTTGGGTCGATGTTTCGCAAGAATTCTTGGTCTATTCCCAGCAACATCCCGACGAACAATTCATCGCCGGTGTCAGGACCGTGAACGAGATGTACGTTCTGAATGGGTTTGCGTTTCCCGCGAATGTCGCTTGTAACGATGACCTTGAAATCCAGAAACGGTTGTTGGTGAACCATCGGCCCCCCGGCGAAACCCAGTGGACGTTTCCCCCAACAGTTCCTTCCGCGATGTTCGTCAACACATTGCGACAGGCGTCTGGCTCGGACAAAGCCTTTCATCGCTATGTCGAAGAGCACGCCGGAAATGTCTTGTGGCACATACCAGCGAAGTATCGTTTGAAGTTGGCGTTGTTTCGCCCACCCATTTCACCGGGCACATTGCCCGCGAAAAATGGCGAGTTACGATCCATGGGAGGAAGCGTCTACCGTGTGAAGCAGTAGTGGAGCGATTCAATACTTGTAGCACTTCAGCAGGGTGAAGTGTCACCTACCTTTCTCAGCGAGGACGTTCATTTGGAAGAAACGGACCACGATCATGATGTCGATACAAGGGACATGGACGAGCCGAAATTCAGCGTGATAATCCCCTGTTACAACGAACAACTCGCCATCCAGGAGACCCTTGACGCCTTGCGTGAAGCGCTGCGCGCTGCGGGTGACTACGAATTGATCGTGGTGGACGATGGATCAACCGACGAGACGCCCGTCATCCTTGCTCACATCGCGTCAGAAGATTCGAGGGTTCGTGTGTTGACGCACCAGCGCAACCGTGGATATGGGGCCGCGCTGAAGACGGGCATCCGCGCGGCGCGCGCTCAACTTCTGGCCATCACCGACGCCGATGGCACCTATCCCAACGATCGCCTGCTTGAATTGTTGGAAACGGTCGAAAATGCCGACATGGTGGTTGGCGCACGAACCGGTGATGACGTGACCTATTCAAGAATTCGAGCGTTTCCCAAATTCTTCGTGAGAGACTACTGCGCGTTTATTGCCGGAGAACCGATTCCAGACATCAACTGCGGGTTGCGGGCCTTTCGCTAGGACGTTCTCAAGCGGTATCTGAGAATTCTTCCCGATGGTTTTAGTTTCACCACAACCATCACTTTGGCCATGCTAACGAATGATCACCGCGTGTTGTTTATTCCCGTCGGCTATCGGCCACGCATCGGACGTTCAAAGATTCGTCCCATACGAGACACCTTGAACTTCATCCAACTGATCCTCCGAACCGGCACCTATTTTGCGCCCCTACGCGTGTTCATGCCAATTGCCTTCGCCCTTGGGTTTGGCTGCATGCTTAGCTTTGCGTACGACGTACTCGTGCTTCACAATGTGACGGACAAGACCCTGATGCTACTGTTGTCTTCACTCAATGCCGGCATGTTCGCCCTCTTGGCCGACATGATCGCGAAACGTGGTGGCGAATGAGATACCACGTCTCACACCGTATCAGTGGCGCTGCCCCACCGCGACCAGATTCCAGGCAAACGGCCACAGCAACGAACCCGCCGCGTTTTCCGCTACTACGTCGACCCACGAGCAAACTCTCGACACGGGTGAAAAAAGCACCTGAGGTCGCAGAGGAACTTCCGCCAGCGGAGTTGAAATGATTCCTTGCGGCACCACGGCAACAACTTCGAGTCCAGCCTGGACGAACGCCTCGCGAACTTCGTTGCGTGACATCTCGATTTGATCGTCCGAATAGTCTTTGTCCATCCGTTTTCGCGTCCGCCGGGCCATGCCAATCAAGGGATTGCCTCGCACCGGCTCATTCACGGCCAGCCATCCGCCAGGCCGAAGCATCTGAACCAATTCGGGAAGTACGGCCGCGCAATCTTCCAAGTGGTGCAAGACTCCGATCATGAAAATGACATCAAACTGCTGCCGCGGCTCGAACTGTTGAATGCTTGTTGCGAGAAATTCCGCATTGGCGTGGCAATTGAACCGCCGTGCCAATTCGATTAACCGCTCGGAATGGTCGATGCCGACATAGTGTGCATAATGGCCTTCGAGATACGTCGCGGCGAATCCGGCTCCACATCCCACTTCCATGACATGAAAGGAATCACGCCACGGGATTGGCTTCAAGGTCCGTTGCAAGCGAAGTTGCCGCGCGCAACGAGACGTGGGCAGCAGATCCTTACGATAATATCGCTCTGCCGCCCTGTCGAACAAATCGCGATCTCGCTGTTCGCGGTCCGAGGGCGAGCGTTTAGGGTCAACAGTCGACAATTGATTTTTCCCCAGAAAGAGGGTGTCGTCCACTACGTGGATCAATGTCCTGTGCCATTGAAACATCAACGTCGCCTCAAAGCAACTCTCTCGATTCGCCGCGTGTGGTTATTCTCTCGACCATCTGGCCACAAACAACCTCGGCTTGCCCATATCGAGCGTCGACAGAATAATGGTAGCCATGAATCCACTGGCCGTATTCCCGAGACGCAGATCATGAACCAACCGCATCGATCTGAACCGACAGAACGATGGCTGCGCTCGGGCAAGCACGTGAAGGTTCTCGGTCGACAGGTGTTCGTCTACGAACGGGGGGAAGGCCCCGTGCTGCTGTTTCTGCACGGGTTTCCCACGTCGTGCTACGATTGGCGAGGCGTGATCGATCAGCTCAGTGATGATTATCGCTGCGTCACGTTCGACTTTCTTGGCTACGGATTCTCTGACAAGCCCGAGGATTACAGCTACTCGCTCTTCCAGCAAGCCGACATTGCCGAGCAGATCCTTGTCACACTTGGCATCAACGCCGCACATGTGGTGAGCCACGACATGGGCACCAGCGTCCACTGCGAGCTGTTGGCCCGTGCGCGCCAAGGCAATTTACCATGGGAGCTTGTGAGTTCGACCCTCACCAACGGCAGCATGCTGCAATGGATGGCAAGCATCACGCCGTTTCAGCAGTTGATGGCCAGCAACGAAACCCTGCTGCAGGCCATCGAAATGTGCCGTAGCGGACTGGATCTGTACATTCCCGCGATCCAAGCCCTGATGCAGCGTGAAGAAGCGCTGACCGACGAGGATCTGTTGGTGATGGAGGAGATTCTTGCCTACCAACAAGGTGGCCTGCGTCTGCCGGCGATGGCGGTTTACATGCGCGAGCGGTATCTCCATCGCGACCGCTGGTTGGGGGCGCTCACGCAGGCGGGGGCTAGCGTACACTTCGTATGGTCCGACGGCGACCCGATCGCCACGATCGAAATGGGCCGCGAGGCACACCGCATTTGCCCCAAATCACGGCTCACCGAATTGCAAGACCTAGGGCACTTCTTGATCTTCGAAGATCCCCCAGCCGTGGCCGCCGCGATGCGACCCTTCATCAAGAAACGTCAATCGCTGGCCGCCAAGAAATCGGGCGCCAAGGCGAAATCGTGAGCTGCGAACTCAGTATTAGGCCACCAGTTCTGCTGGTGCCGCGAACGATCGGCGATTGAAGCGACTTTTCTGTCCGAGTGCTTCGCAACGATCGTGCGCTGCTCAACCGCTGCCCAGTAGCTCTCCCATGGCCGGCAGGAGCTTGGTGAAGGTCGAAAACGCGACTCCCAGTAGCAACACAACGCCGACGATCACAAAGCCTTTTGCGGCTAGCGGCAAGGGATGTTTTTGGTTTGCGCGACGATCGAACAACACGACGAGTGTCACCACCACGCCCAACGGAACCGCCAACAAGGTGGTCGCCTGCCCGATGGCAATCGCGTTCACCTTGAGCTTGCTGGGCGCCGGTGCGGAGACAGGTTTATCGGAGTCAGTGCTGACGTTCGCTTGCTCAACCGCCACGACCGCCGGCGCTGTGTTCTCTTGGTGAATGATGGCCAACGAGGTGAACATGCCGAGTGCGAGAATCGCGGCAGCCAGCAGCTTCGTGGGCTGCGAATCGAGTTGCCCGCCCAAGCCAAGCCCGTCGTTTAGCACGACGCCGCCGATCAGCGAGTTGGTGATGAAGCTGGAGAATGCGGCGGCTCCAAAGCCAATGGCGAAGACAAGTTTGGCGTTGGGACCAAACAACCCTTCGAGTTGCGAAGCCATCGCATCGGCGCTATTCACAACCGTGTGCGGGTAAAGCACCGTGGCAGCGGTGGCCATAATCACACAGCCAATCAGGGTATAAATAACCGAAGCCAGCAGGGTATCGAGCGTGGCGTTCCCAATATCGCGCTCGGTCCACCCTTTGGCCTTCACGAGGTAGGTCTGAAAGAAGGCCGCGACCAAGATAAACGTGGTTGCCACCAGCCCTCCCAGTGTGACCCATTCGATCCCCGTCTCGCCACTGGGCAGTGAGGGAATGAGACCTTGTGCCATTCCTCCGACATCTGGTCGGGCCACGATTAGATTCATTAGGAACGCGAAGAACATCAGCACGAGAAACAGCGTCATCATGATTTCGATCGTGCGATAGATTCGCTTCAGCGAGAACATGAACACAATCGCTGTCACCGTGAAGAGCACTGGCCAGACATATTGAGGCACGTCCGGAAGCAACGAATTCATGGCTGCCGTGACGCCCAGGTTGTTGCCGAACTGGAACGCGGCGCTGGTCGACGAGAGCGCCACGCCGCACAAGATGGCAAAGGGCCGCGAAAGACGTGCCGCCGTGAGCCCGAGAATCGTGTCGTCGCAATAGATCCCGAATCGCATAAACAGTGCGATGAAGCCGGCCATGAATGAGCCCGAAAGGACGGCCAGCCACAGCATCGAGTAGCCGTATAGCGACCCGGTCTTCGACATCAGTGTCACGCTGCCCGGCCCAATGATGCAGGCCCCAACGATAAACGCCGGTCCCACTCGTTGTAACAAACGACTTATCATCCGATTGAGGAACTCCGAAAAAGGTGAATTCAGTCGAACCAGGGCGTTGCGAATTCTTCAAGCGACAGGAAGTGCTGTCCCCATAAGCCGGAGTAACTAACCGAATGCAAGATGGGTTTCATGGAGCACGTGCTCGCGATTGACTTGTTACGAGGAACAGTCGGCGAGTCTAACGCTTTGGGAAGTGAGTTGCCACAACGCGACGGATGAACGCGAGCAAGATGTTGTGGCGGGGCTTGTTCTATACAGGGCCAGCAGTGGCACACGAAGCGAACAGCGGCCAGACAAGTGTTCCACGATCGGGATGAAGTTACGCGAGGGGATCACTATGAATCGTCGTGATTCGGTCCGCCGGCATTGCTCGATCGGGCGGCATATTGAACAACCGACAACAGGTCGTCTAACTCGAACGGCTTTTCGAGTACCTCGAAAACGTTGGATTTCCGCGCATCGGCATGAAGCTCGACGGACGGATAGCCCGTGATGAGCACGGTTTCCAACTCCGGGAACTGATCCCTCAGAGAACGTGAGACATCGAGTCCGTCATCGTCGCTGCGCAACATCCAATCTGCAACCAGAACATCGGGGCGAAAATCTCGCCCCACATCGATTGCCTCTTCGCTGGTACAGGCGGTAATGACCTCGTACCCCTCGGACGTGAGACAGAGGCTCAAATTTTCACAGTATTGTTTTTCATCATCAACAACGAGCACACGTGCCACAGCGGTTTCTCCCAACAAACTCGTACACTCAAAATAAACCTGCGACGGTGGCTCCGTTCGGATCTGCCGAGCTTGGCCAGGATTCGCAACGCTTGACCTGCTCGATATACTGAACGGGTCAAGTTCGCGACCGATCTTCTTGCAATTGAACCACTCCGTCTCGAACTCAAACTAAGGTAGCATGGACGTGCAATCGATGCGCGAAAATTGCAATGCGAATTGTGGCCACACGATCACCTGCCTTCCCCGGGAGGCAATGTCCAGATAGTACATGGTTTCTCCAGGGTATACGACATGGCCGAAGAGTCCCTCGAACCCTATTTACAGCCAACTTGGTTCGTCGATAGCAGGCATCCCGACATTGTGGCATATGCCCAGCAGGCCGTAGGCGATGCTCAGGGCGAGATCGATCGGGCCTGCCGCCTGTTCTATGCGGTTCGAGACGATATCCGATACACCGCCTATGGAATCAACATGGCCCGAGAGTGCTTTCGCGCCAGCCATGTTCTGTCCAGCGGCAAGGGGTGGTGCGTTAACAAATCTTGCCTGCTCGCCGCGTGTTGTCGGGCGGTAGGCATTCCCTGCCGGCTTGGATACGCCGATGTCCGCAATCATCTGGCAACGGAGAAGTTGCTGGAGTATATCGGTACCGATGTCTTCTATTACCACGGCTACAACGAACTCTTTCTCGAGGGCCAGTGGGTGAAGGCCACCGTGGCCTTCAATCGACGCCTGTGCGAAAAAGCGAAGCTGCATCCACTCGATTTCGACGGTCGTCACGACTCGCTGTACCATCCGTTCGATTTGGAAGGTCGCAAACACATGGAGTACCTAAACGACCGTGGTACCTACGCAGATGTCCCGTATGACGACATTGTGACAAAATTCGCCAAGGTCTATACAAAATTTCTGAATGAAGCACGGCAAGGCAACGCTTTAGACGGCGACTTTGAAGCAGAAATCGAAGCAGAAGCGAACCTCCGAGAACAACAGCTCCGCGGCGACAATGCTGCCGAAACCTCCCTCTAGCCCGTGACGTAGTCCTCTTCCATGCCATTTGCCACAACCGACCTTTGCGACGAGCACGGCGATCAAATTCAAGTTGCCGAGGCGATTTTCCGGAACTTCGGCGGTTGCGAAACCT
>CAZNXE010000283.1:0-7674 GCA_964576465.1 uncultured Planctomycetaceae bacterium | reverse complement strand
CTGGTCACGTCGTACAACAGCAGGTCGTACTTCAGACCGAACAGCTCGCCGAGCCTACTTTGCAAGTGTTTTTCCAACGCTTCTTTGTGCGGCAGCAGCTTGTTCAACACCGAAGACGGGGACAATACCCGGGTGGCGCAACTGCGCGGCGCTGCGGGCTTCTCGAAGGAAACGATCGCGATGCTTCGCGGAACTCCAGTGGAGAGCATGGGGAACCTTGACCGCCACGACACGATCAAGCTGTTCGTCGCGTGCCATGTAGACTGTGCCGAACGCACCGATGCCGACTTCCTCGATCAGCTCAAAACGACCGAGGCGTTGTTGAGCCGGCAATGGATCGGGGGATTGGTCGCCGGTCTTCGACATCGAAGGATTGTCGCTACATCGACATGCGTGAGGTTGCACTTCAAGAGAAGAATGCACAACCGCACTGCCACAATGCGGGCATGAATGTACCATCGCTCTGTCTCCGGTTCCGTAGCCCAAGGTGGGCTCGTGACAACGGCCCACTATCACGGAATTGGCACCTGTACGCCAGCAAAAAACGGAATGAACGCAGTTTCAGGCATGGAACAGACGTCTAGGCATGTTCGTTCGTCGCGTCATTCACCGAGTGGCGATCGCCCGTCACATCTCGCACGATGGCAAGCACTTCGCCCGTGCCAGTGGCCCGAAGGCGAACCTCGAACCGCATGGGAGGCTCGCCGCTCAGAACGATCTCCTCCGTGCAGGTATGTTCCACTTCAAGCGCACGTCGAACTACCTTCATGCACGCCTCGGCAATTTCAGCGGGAACGGTCTCAAAAAGATTCTTGCCGATAAACTCCTCCGCAGGCGTATCAGCGGGAAAACCTGCGCCTGGAAAGAAATCGAGATAATTTCCATCGCGATCAAGGCGGAGGATCAGGTCGGGAACGGCATGCAACAGGGCCCGATAACGACCTTCGCTGGACAAAAGCTTCTGTTCGGCTAACTTGCGCTGAGTGATGTCCAGCACCAGACCGACGTTCTCCATTGAACCACCATCGGTCGACCGCAATGGGGCGGAGTTCGTGTGGATGTACTTGACCGATCCATCGTTCAGCACAATGCGGAATTCTTCATCGAATGGCTTGTGTGTTTGTCTTGCTTCTGCTGCCGCGGCGATGACTCTCTCTTGATCGTCTGGATGAATAATGGAATACCAGCCACGCCCTAGCGACGCTTCTTCTGAGAGCCCCGAGATGCGTTGTAGCGCTCGATTCGTGTACGTACACTCACCCGTCTTTGAACTGGCCAGATAGACACCGGCTGGCGATTGTGCGATCAGTGATCGGAAGCGATGTTCGCTTTCCTTCATGGCCTGCTCAACCGCACGACGTTCGGCAATTTCGGTAGCCAACTCAGTATTCGCCGCGGTCAACTCGGCGGTCCGCTGCTGCACGCGTTCTTCGAGTTCAAGGTGCGCGGCTTGCAGTTCATCCAGCACATGTCGATACTCCGTGACGTCCTCGATCATCGATAGCTGCACCCGAGGCTCGCCGTCATCCGTGGGTTCGAGTAGAGAAGCAGTGACGCGCGCCCAAATCACATCCTTCTCCTTCGTCACAAATCGTTGCTCGATGGTAAACACGGGAAGTTCCCCGGCGAATTGCCTGGAGGTCATCGTGCTGTAGTTTTCCACATCGTCTGGATGTAACAAGTGAAAGATGCAGCAGTCGTGAAGCTCGTCCTTCGTATAGCCCAACATCCGGCTCAAAGTGTGATTGGAATCCAGTACATAGCCTCCAGGACTCGTGAAGCTCATTCCCAAGGGGCTATCCGCGAAGGCTCGACGAAATTGACGTTCGCTGGCACGCAATGCTTGTTCGGTTCGTTTGAGTTTATCCGCATCTAGCGCAAGCGCCACGAAATCAGCGACCGATCCCGCAAAGTTCTGCTCTTCGATCGTCCAGTGCCGCATTGGTCCAACATGTTCGTGGCAGACAACGCCGACAAGTTCTCCACGGAGATGAATCGCCGCGTCCAACATCGACGTGACGCCATAATTCTTAAGGTAGTTGTCCGCGAATTCAGACGTGCGAGGATCCTGTGCCGCATCGTGCGCGGCAATCGTTCGTTCTTGAGCCACGGCCGCAAAATAGTTGGGGTGATCGTCCGCGGTCAGCTCGGAACCCATCTCGTGTTCGTTGCTAACTCGATCGAAGTGCTCGATGCAATTCAGTCGGGTTGCATTCTCGTTGAATAACCAGACGTTCACCCGATGGCAACCAAGCGTCTCGGCGGCAGCTTCGGTGATTTCGGCCAAGGAGGCTGAAAGTTCGCCGCGACCAAACGTCTGTCCAGAATTCAATCGCATGAGCACGGTCATCTGTTCGCGCAGTCTCGACTGACTGACTCGGAGCGTCATCTCGACGCGTTCACGCTCCGCGACCTCGCGTTCAAGTTGTTCGTTCGCGGTAGAAAGATCGGCGGTCCGCTCGCGTACGCGACGCTCGAGCTCATCGTGGTGACGTTGCAGGGTCTCTTCAGCCTGTTTTCGTTCCGTGATGTCGGTCGACACACCGCACACGGCATACGGTACGCCCTCGGAATTAAACAGCGGAAATTTAATGGACAGATAGGTATGCAGTCCATCGTCGTGCGGCGCTAACTCCTCAAACTCTAGCGGCTTGCCGAGTTCCAAGACATGTGCATCGTTGGCGCGAAATGCTTCCGCCTGCTCGCGTGAAAAAACCTCGAAATCGGTTTTGCCGAGGAAATCGTCGCGGCGAACTCCAAACAACTCTTCAAATCTACTGTTAATGAGCTGGTACTTCCCTTCGGTATCCTTCTGATAGATGACCGCCGTGGTGTTATCGAGAACTGCCTGCAACCGCAATTCACTTTCGTACAGGGCTTGTTCGGCTTTTCGCCGAAGTCGCGCCTCACGCTGTGTCGCATCGAGCATCGGCAGTTCAATGGTAATCAGCGTCCCTGAATCGGACGAGCTGGCGATGTCGAACTTGCCGTGAACTGACTCGGCTCGTTCTTTCATGCCACGGAGGCCAAAAGAATTCTTACGCGTGTCATCCGGATTGAATCCTTGACCGTCATCATGAATCGTGAGCCGCAGACGTTCATTGACGTAGCGCATGTTGATCTCGACGTGAGCCGCCCCACTGTGGCGGCGGATATTCGTTAGCGCCTCTTGGGTGACGCGAAACACCACGCCTTCCAATAGGGGAGACAGACGTTCAAACTGCTCGTCATACTCGAACTCGACCGGCGGACCGCCTGCAATGCCATGTTCATGAATCAAGTATTCAATAGCCGCGACGGTGCCCTGTTCATCCAAAATCGGCGGACGTAGATCACTGATGAGCTGTCGGGCCTCGTCAATCGAATCGCGAATCAGTTGCAGGGCACGGCCACATTCCTGCTTTGCGGCGGGGGTCATCTCGCCCTGTTCATGTTGTCCCGCTTCCAGGTGCATCAATGCCCCCGTCAGGCTTTGCACAAAGCCGTCGTGTACTTCATAGGCGATGAGCCGACGGTCGCGCTCGTGAGAATCGAGTAGCTGTTCCAAGAACTGCTGCTTGTCTCGTAATTCATCTTCCGCGCGACGTTGTTCGCTCTCACGTTGTCGAGCGATTCTGGAAACCGATGCCGCCTGGGCAAAGTAATACACCAGCACCAAGGCGGTGGCGTAGATCGTGGCATCGGCCGTGGGCCTAACGAAAAGACGATACAACGTTTCGTTCTGTACGACCCGTGGCGTCACGATCGGCAACACGTTCTCGGACGTCGAGGAAAGGCGAAGCCCGATCACCACTGTCGAGGCCACTAGTAGCAACGCCAACATCCACTTCGGAGCCTGAAATCTCCATGCAACCGTGACGATGCAGCCCAACATGACCACGGTGCTCATGAGAACCAACAGGTAGCGCATTGGGAAGTACGCGACACCAGACAGTGCAAGCCAATGCCGGACCAACGACATCCCAACACAGGTGAGAAACGTAGCCCCCAGTAGCAGTTTGACATTGCGTATCGATGGAGCACCCATGGATTCGCCCTCGGAGGAGATGGACTATTACCGGTTCTAACCCGACGGTGGCGTAACGTAAAGCAAGGCTGCCCGACGTGCGAAGAAGAAACGTTCGCCCGTCGATGGCACCCTGATTCCGCCCATCAGCCCGAAGCACGAGCGAGCTTGACATACCATTGCGGAGAGATTCCCCATCGGGTCGGCAGAGCCGCTACGATCTCGAGACCGGCGGAGCGAACATCTTGCCGCAGATCGCGAAGCGGAATGGGAATCCGGTCGCTGGGAACGGAACCGCGGATGGCATGTTTAAGGTGAAATCTGATCGCGTCGATTCCAAGGCTGCGAAAAAAGGAGACCACCATCGGGCCTCGGCAGATTCTCGCCAATTCGCGTAGCGCCGCGCGGCGGATTTCCGGCTCGACAAAGTGATGGAACAATCGATTGCATACCACCGCGTCGAAAGCATCGTCCTGGAACGGCGTCCGCAGTACATCGCAACAGCTAAAACGAACAGCCGGGCGGCCCACTGAAATTTCGCCTGCAAGCAATGTTCTGGCCCGCGTTAGCATGTGCGTCGACGTATCCGCCGCCGTGATCGAATACCCGGCTTCCAAGAGGCGTCCCGTCATCCGCCCGGTTCCGCAGGGGAGATCAAGCACTTGGGCACTTTTCGGCACGCCCTCGAGCATGCGACGGATACAATTCCATTCACGTTGGTCGCGTGGCGAGCGACGGTCCGACGAGGGGTATCGCGCCGCAACCGACCGAGAATCAAATCGCTGTCGGGCGGCGGAATGAGAACTTCCGGCATGCGCCATTGCTGGCTCGGGGTCTTGCGTGGCTGCGGTTCGTGCTTTCTCTGCTATCAGTTTCATTTTGCTACAAGTGGCATGCGGCGAATGTAGACTTCCAAATACGTTCCATGAACCAGCTACGTGATACCTTGCCGTACTGGGTTTGATCAATTGCACAATTCGTCCACTGGAATGCTATCGACTCCCCTGAAACCCCCTAATTCGGGCTCGACCCCACAAGATTGAACCGATAAGGTGCTGTCGCAAACTACGGTCCTCGTGCAAGCACCGATGGATCGTTAGGCGCCAAGCGATGGCGTTGTCATCACGACCGGAAATTCAAACGGATCATCAGCAATGAATGGATTACCTGCCCGCCGTCCTTCGTGGCAGTGGTTCTTACTTGGGACGTGTGTGGTCATTCCGGCATTCATCGCCATCGCCGGTTGGCAGGTATATCGGCACCACCGCTACAAGCATTTTGCCATCCACGAGCCGGGCAACGTTTATCGCTCGGCATGGGTCGACGCCGACGTATTCGCGGAACTGGTCGAAAAACATCATGTAAAAACAGTCGTCAACCTCTGCTTTCCAGGCGAAATGGGCGACCGCAATATCGAGCAGCGTCGGGCCGTTGAAGCAGCCGGAGCAAAATTGATTGAGATCCAGTTTCCGTCCAACGCTACGTGGGATGTCAACTATCCCTCGGTTGCCGAAATGGAACGTGTTCTCGACGACCCTAACAACTATCCGCTCTGGATTCATTGCCAACATGGCCGCGAGCGGACCGTCAAGGCACTGGCGATGTACGACATTCGGAAACGAAACATGTCGGCCAAGTCGTCGCTGGCTCGCATGCCGAGATTCGACATCGATCACCCCTGGCCCATCGTGGTTTTTGCGTACAATTACGAGTCACAGACCCAGCAGAGCCAGTTGTCTGAAGCCAATTCCGACGGCACTCTACAGGCTGATGATCGATCAGGGGCCGTTCCTTCGGACCGCCTGCTGCGATGATCGGCCTAAGCGTCACCATCCGAATCGGCGAGACATGCGGCCTTATGCGGTTTCGCGTTCCGTCAGGCCTAACTCCGCGATGGTCTGCTCGCGAATTTTGAATTTCTGAATCTTGCCAGTGATCGTCTGAGGGAACTCCGTCACGAACTTGACGTAGCGGGGAATCTTGTAGCGCGCCAGCCCGCTACGGCAGAAGTCGCGGATCTCGTCCTCAGTGGCGGTTGCACCGGTCTTGAGCTTGATCCAGGCACACAACTCCTCGACGAATTTGGGATCGGGCACCCCCACGACGGCCGCCTGCTCGATCGCCGGATGCGTGAACAAATACTCCTCGATCTCGCGGGGATAAATGTTCTCGCCACCACGAATGACCATATCCTTGATCCGCCCGGTGATGCGGTAGTAGCCGTTCTTCATTCGAACAGCTAAGTCGCCGGTGTGTAACCAGCCGTCTTGATCGATCGCCCGAGCGGTGGCCTCGTCGTCGTTGTAGTAGCCGCACATCACCACATGGCCTCGGGTACACAACTCACCTTGCTGTTCGTCGGCAAGCTCCGCTCCAGATTCCGGATCAATGATCTTCACCTCCACACCGGGAATCGGTGTTCCCACCGACTCGACACGAAGTTCGAGTGGATCATCGAACGCCGTTTGCGTGACCACCGGTGAGGCCTCGGTTTGACCATAGGCAATTGTGATCTCGCGCACCCCCATCTCGTCGACAACCTGCCGCATGATCTCAATCGGACAGGGGCTGCCGGCCATGATGCCGGTTCGCAATTTCGATAAGTCGCGTTGCGCAAAGTCTTCGTGCTGGAGCTGCGCGATGAACATCGTCGGGACGCCGTATATCACGGTGGCCGACTGTTGCTCGATTGCATCTAGTGTGGCCGTGGCATCGAACGACTCGGCCGGAATCACCATCGCCGCGCCGTAAACCGCCGCACATAGTGTGCCCATCACACAGCCGAAACAATGATAAAACGGAACGGGAATGCAGATTCGGTCCTGCTCTGAAAGACGCTGCCTCGCGCCAACATAGTAAGCATTCATTAGCAGGTTACGGTGCGTGAGCATGGCCGCCTTGGGAAACCCGGTTGTGCCCGAGGTGTATTGGATGTTGATCGGATCCAATGCTTTGGTGCGCTGCTCGGCGATGCGCACATCCGCGACATCGATCTCGCGGCCCCGGTCGATCATCTCGTCCCACGACAAGGCCCCCTCGGGCGTCTTTCCTCGTAGCGAAACGATCCACTCCAACTTTGGAAATTCCTCGCTGTTCAACTCGCCCGGGACGGAATTTTCTAGAGCAGGACAGACCTCATTCAACATCGCGAAGTAGTCGGAGGTCTTGAATCGGTCGACCAAGAACAACGCCTTCACGTCGCTTTGCCCCAATACGTATTTCAGCTCGAAAGGACGATAGGCCGGGTTGATCGTCACGAGCACCGCGCCAATCCGCGCGGTGGCAAACTGCAAGATCACCCACTGTGGGACATTCGTCGCCCAAACGGCAACGTGGTCGCCGTGGCCGATTCTCAGCGCCAGCAATCCCTTGGCCGCTTTGTGTACCTGCCGCTCGAACTGGTGATAAGTCCAATGAATACCCAGTTCCGAAAAAACGGCCGCATCGCGGTCGCCATACCGATCGACGGTGCGTGAAAGAGCCTGTCCGATGGTGATGCCATCGACCCATGGTTTGCCGTCAGCTTGGGCCATGATGTTAGTTCTCTACGCCAATCAACTTGAGGATGGATGGCCGAACCATGCCACGGTTCGCACGAAACTTACGAGCAATCAGTAGACTAACATACTCGAAAGTTACTGCCGCAGGGGATCGGATAAAAAGACCAC
>CAZNXE010000282.1:6601-7694 GCA_964576465.1 uncultured Planctomycetaceae bacterium | reverse complement strand
CCCGTAGTGCTCCGGCAACGAGAGATCGATCCGTGGTCATTCTGGCTGGTCATGGAAGATGGGATCTACGAAAGCGTGGGGGCACTGAGTTGTTTGTTTGCTGGCTGGCTATTTCTAGCCACTGCTTGGCGAAGGTCCAGAAGCACGGCACCAGCAGCATCCCGCTTTTCATGGATTAGCTCCGCCGGACTTGGAATCGCCTGTTTGATGATGTTCGGCGAAGAGATTAGTTGGGGTCAGCGAATCTTTGGGTTTGAAACCCCGGCAGCCGTCAAGCACTTGAATTACCAAGATGAACTCAGCATTCACAACCTGAGTTTCTTTCAACCAGTCGCTAGTTTTAATGCACTCTTGCTCGGAGGAACGCTCGTTCTGGGTCTGCTGATAGTCGGCATTCCACGATTGCAATCTCGATCGCGACTGATGGCTCAGCTTGTGCGGGCGGGGGGAATTCCTTTGGCCTCGTCACAAGTCGGATGGCTTTTCTTGATGGCACCGATCGCGGGAGGAGTTGTCGCATGGATTCTTTGGGACACCACGCCGATTGCAGCACAGTTTGGCTGTGAAACATTCGAGCTACTGTTAGAGTTATGCCTTCTGTTCTTTGCGATCGATGCCTTTCGCGATGCTGGCGGGCACCTTGATTGGCGCATGCTCCCACGCGGTCTTGCCGTCGGGCTACCTGTCGCGATCCTGCTAGTCTTTCAGTTTTTCCGCATGTCCCATCAAACCGAAGCGTTTATTCTGCGCGAAATGCAAGTTGAAGCGAATCTACAGGATGTCTCGCCCGAGCAACTAGAAAACCTGAGTCGAAAGCTACGACATGCGGTGTTGGACGATCCATCGAATGGCGAGGCTCATCTCCAACTTGCTTATGTTTTGATGGCTCAACAGCGGTATCAACTTGCCACGCGGCATTTTGAGATCATCCTGCGATTGAATCCGAACCATTCACAGGCTCGTCGTGGATTAGAAGAAGCTCGAAGGCGGTTGGCCGAACATCATGCCGCGCCGCAACTCCAAGGTGGAGGCCCTTAAGTTTGACCGCCAGCGCAAACGAAACCGAAGACACCTCTGACGTCACTAAGTCCGT
>CAZNXE010000282.1:0-6591 GCA_964576465.1 uncultured Planctomycetaceae bacterium | reverse complement strand
AGTTGTCGACCGTCGAGGGAATTCCTTCTCTTGGCTCGAATTGATCTTCGTGTTGTCGATCACTTGTGTCCTAAGCGTGATCGTTCGGTTGCCGTACCAGCCCTTGTTTTTTGCCTCCGACGACATGGACTTCCTGGTACAAATCGGTCTCTATGAAATAGATAGGGTCGATCTTGTCGAGTTTTGCAGCTTTCCCCAAGGCCCGCATACGATGATGCTGTGGAGGTTGTTTTTCCTCGGAGAATGGATTGTTTTTGGACTCGACCCCACGAAATGGCATCTGACGATTGCCATTGTCCACGGTCTTGCGGCCACGGCTCTCTTCTTCTGTGCACGTGCCTGGTCGATCAGTCGAACCGGGGCCTTCGCGATGGCACTGATTTGGGCGGGAGCCGCCTTCGGAGGCTGGGACAACCCGACCCTATGGCTCATGTGTGGCATGGCGCCGATGGCATGGTTCTTCTTTCTCCTTGCCCTGCGGGAGGTCGCCGTCATCGGCCGTGCCGCCGCTACACCGAGAGAAGCGAGATGGGCAGCTTTCCGCATGGCCGGAATGTTTTTCTTGTCGATCCTCACCTGGAGCGACATGCTGCTCTCGGCTCCCGTGCTCTTGGTCGCGTTGCTGGCCCGAGGCATCTATCGGCAGCCAAAGAGCGTGATCATTTCATGGGTACTCTCGTGGATGGCTCCCATACTGATTCTCGGGCCGTTGAACCTCATGTTCGTCCTCCCGTTCTTGGGCACGGGTGGGAGATTGCAAGACCGCACTCCGTGGAGCGTCGCAAGCCGATCGGCGAGCCAGGTTAGCGTAGCCCTGGGTACGTTAACGTACGCCTATGTTGCGTATCCCGACATTCTTGATACGGATCTTTACGATGCTCCTCGTGAATTCCGCCAGGACGATTGGTTATGGCCGAAGATTCTGCTTGCAGCCGCTGTTCTAGCAGTCGCGGTTGGCTCAATTCGCAACAAAGAAAGACCGCTGGTCATCGTCATTGCGGTCGCCGTGCTGTTGTGTCAAGTCGCCGTCAACCTAGGAGGCATCGCGCTATCCTTTCGCGATGCGATCAACCACGGTCACTACTTGTATCTTCCGTGTCTGTTTTGGGCTGTCGTGTTGGGTGCGATCGTTTCCCGCTTTGCGCCAATATTTCGCCGTCGCTGGCTGACGGCTGTGATAACGATTTGTGCCGTGGGCTTCTTCGCATGGCATCAAACTTCTGTTGCAGCCGCGACGGCCGAAATCCAACGTTACATGTTCGCAAGTCCGACCGAGAGATTCCACAGGACCGAAGCGATTCTTCGAGCACTCTCCCATCAGGCACAACAAACGAACTCCACGATTGAATTACCGGATACCCCACTACCGTTGATCTCTTACTTTTGTCCTTATTGGCCGCTTGCAAGCTTTGTAGCCCTGACCTTTCCCGACAGTCTTCCTGGCATCGAGATCATTCCGGCGGAGGATGTCACATCCGATCAACTGCGTGATGCCGCGATGCATCTGCAATCCCTCGAAGATCCACACGCGGGCTTATGGGAATCGCGAATGAGACAGATTTATCCCCTTCTGACCGCCGTCGATTGGCTTGTGAAGACCGTTGATGACCAGCCCGAGGAAATTGCCTGCCCCAATGTGTTGCTCGATCTGTGGGGATCGACCATTTCGTTGAAGCAGTTGCTTCAATTCGGCATGGCCCATGGACGAGGTCTCTCCGAAAAGCTCGTCGACGGCTCTCCACAACCCGCTCGCGAAAGCTATCCAGCACTTTGGCAGCTCTTACGATCTTCGAATCAGGAAGAAGCCAGCATTCTACTGTCGCTCTTCGGTTGGGAGCCGTAAGAGACGAAACCGTTTCATCTCAGTTCTCAGAAGACTGCGAGCTTTGCGCGACAATCGAATCCACGACGTTCTTTATCTCATCTTTCAGCTGACGAGATGGTTCGTAACCCAAGACCTGCCGCGCCTGGCTGATGTTTGCGACGGAATACCTGAGTTCGACGGGGGAAGCATCCGTATATTCGATGGTCCCATGCAGATGATCGGTGATCCACTTCGCGAGGGTTTCGACCGAAGTGGATACGCCTGTCCCCACATTGAGAATGTGTCCGGCAGCTTGCGGGACCGTTCCGCCCAACAGCAGTGCGCGAGCGACGTCTTCCACGGCGACAAAATCACGGCATTGTTGTCCGTCGCCGAAAATGAGACATGGGCGACCTTCCAGGCAGCGGTTCACGAAGATGGTAAGCACGCCAACATAAGGTGAATACTGCTGCCGAATCCCATGCGTGTTGAAGAGCCTTAAAATCACAGGTTCGATCTGATTCGCGTGACATAACACACGCACATAGTGTTCGGCCGCAAGTTTGCCGACACCATACGGGCTCAAGGGAATGGTGGGGTGGTCTTCGGAGACACGCGTTGCCGGAGTCGATTCTGAATAGACCGCCATGGAACTAGCGAGCACGAACCGTTTGATCTTGGCCTGGCGAGCCGCGTCGAGGAGACTCAACGTGCCGAGAACATTGGTTTCACAATCTTCACGGAAGGCGGAATCCGAGCCGCGAATCGCCACCCGGGCGGCCAGATGAAAGACGATGTCGACGCCGTCGCAGGCTTCACGACAAGCATTCGCGTTGCGAACATCGCCTTCAATGGTTTCCGTGCCGGGGTCGAGATAATCGCGTCGACCGATGGAGAAGTCATCTAGTACGCGAACTCGAAATCCGTTCTCTTGAAGCAAGGCCACAAGATGCGACCCAATAAATCCGGCTCCGCCCGTGACGAGAACGTTTTTCATCAGGCTCATTCGTCTTCCCACGAGGAGCTGACAGGGCAGATTCCTTCTGGCGTGACAATGGCCCGTTCGATTTTGAGCCCGTTTGGAATAACGATGCCCTCAAACAAGACGGCCTTGCGGATTCGGCAATGGTCACCGATTTGCACGTCTTGCCCCGCCACGACTTCCGATAGTGAAGCACTGTCGGCGACAAGTTGTGGTGACACAATAAAGTTTTCTTGCTCGGTTTCGCGCAGCATCGAAAGATTCACCGACAGTAAATCGGCGGGAAACGTCACATTGGTATCTTCCGCGACGCAGGAACAGCTTTTCACACGATGCCCATCATCGATGAGAAGCTGGATACTATCGGTGATCTCGTATTCGTTGCGCATCGCGGTCCGCGGTGTTCGACGAACCGCATCGAAGATAGTCGGGCGAAAGAGGTAGGCGCCAATTCCTTTCAGGCTGCTCAACGGATCGCTTGGCTTCTCCACGACCCGCTGAACATCTCCGGTCTCTTCGTCAACGACAATGCAAAAGTTACGGGACATCCGTTCCCGAATCGGTTCCTCGATTGATAGCAATACCCCCTGCGTATCCGCTCGATTCAAACAATCGAACGCCTCATTAAGCCGAAGATCACGGAAGAAGATGTCGCCAAGAAGCAGAAGAAAGGGCGAGCGAATCCGATCTCGCAGCAGGGCCACGGCGTGAGCGGTTCCCAAAGGCTCGGGTTGCTCGATGTACTCGATCGTCAAATCGGGATCAACGATCCGCTCGAGATGGCGAACAATCTGAACCCCTTGATGGTTGACCACGACAAAAATGCGGCGGATTCCATGCTGTTTCATCAGTTCGAGCTGATGCTGAAGAATCGGCTTTCCGAGCACCGGCAGCAGTGGCTTGGGAAGCTGTGTCGGCAAGGGGGTCATGCGCGTTCCCTTGCCTGCAGCAAGAATCACGCCGACGACTTCCTCGTTGCTGGGCGATGCACCCATACGTACGCTCCGTGCCGACTGATTCAAGATCGTAACTCGGGCGAATGCTAACCCGGCTAATTCTGGAGAATGTTGCGACGGCTCAATGTGAGCTGTCGCCGCAGATACAGTAAATAGCTTAGCATGCGAAGGCCGGTCGACCAGACAGAGAGCTTGCTTTCGCCGGCAAATCTCTCACGATGCTCGATTGGCATTTCCACAAGCTGCACACCGGCGGCTTCGAGTCGCACGCAGATTTCCGTGGGAAGAGGGAAGCCTGCCGCCTCCAGGCGTAGCGACTGAAGTTTCTCGCGATCGATCAGTTTTAGGGCACAATTCGTATCGCGCAGGCGTGTTCCGAACAGCATGCGGACGATCACGTTCAAGGCACGGTCAGCCAAGACGCGCAGCCACGTGTCATTCTTCTTGCTACGTCGACCGTTGACTCCATCGGCTTCTTGCTGCTGAAGCAGGGTGTACATCTTGGCAATATCGCGTGGATCGAATTGCCCATCGGAATCGATGGTCGCGATGTATTGCCCTCGGCACGCGGAGATGGCCGTCGATACCGCACTACCATATCCCCGATTGTTCGCTCCTCCGAGAGTCCGCAACTGTGGAATTTGATGACGTAGCCGGTCCAAGATTTCGCCAGTCGAATCGGTACTGCCGTCGTTGCAGATAACGATTTCAAACTCAAACCCCTGGTCGCACAGCACCTTGTGCCATTCTCGTACAACCTCTTCAATGCAGTCTGCTTCGTTGTATGCCGGTGCCGCGATTGACAACGTAAGGGGGATCGGGGAATCGGGCTCATTCATTCGCTTGACCAAGAATTATTTTGCGCGCAGAGCAGACAAGAGGACGTCACACCGAAAACCCAACGATGCCGTGGTGCGATAGGTAGCCCTCTGGAAACTTCGGGCCACTCACCCGTGGCTCAATCGCGGCTGCCGCCGGTGAACATCATGACATAGTACAACAGCGTCATCACCGACTGAAGTGTGGCGGCAACATAGGTCAACGCGGCGGCATTGAGCACCTTGCGAACATAGACCAAACCGTCGGCGTCGATGATGCCCAACTCGACAAGCTGTTGCTTGGCACGTGTGCTGGCGTTGAACTCCACCGGCAAGTTGATGAGTTGAAAGAATACCACGCAGGCAAACAAGGCGATGCCGGCCAGCAGAAATGGTTTAAAGAACAGGCCGAGAATCAAAAGCAGCATACTGGCCCCGCCACCGAAGTTTGCGGCCGGCACCGCGGCATTGCGAATCACAAGCGGAGCATATCCCACGCCGTCTTGAATTGCGTGACCGGCTTCATGGGCGGCGATGCCAACGGCAGCCAGGGACCGACTGTTGTAGACCTGAGGACTGAGCCGTAGCACCTTGGCGTGCGGATCGTAGTGATCGCTTAAGTGCCCTGGCACCTGCTCGATCGCCACCTCCTGCAATCCGGCCGAATCGAGGATATGCCTTGCCGCCGCGGCACCGCTGATCGGCGCAGGCATCTCTTGAGCCTTGGCGTAAGCGGCCTTGATCTTCATTTGTGCGATGAAGGCCAAAATCAAAGCGGGAGCAAGGTACAGGAAATAGCTGTAGCTGAAGGCCATTGATTTCGCCCTGGGTTGTTTGTTGCGGTCATTCTTGCGATGGGAACAGATCGTCTGTCCACAAGATTACTTCGCCGACGACCATCCTATTATTGTGTATTACGTGGCCAACAGGCAGACGGTTCTCGGTGCAAACGCCCGGTTTTTCTGTCGCAACGCCATGGATGGCCAATGATTAACACACTTCGCCCGTCTCCCACAAGGTCTGCCCAGACCCGAAAACGGGGGGTGCCGGCAGTTAAACGAACGGCTCACCGTGGGCGGGGTGGCTATCTGCTTTGTGCAACGGGACAACAAGCGGGGTGCTAACCCCAGAAGAACGAGCGGTTTTCGGAGTTGGAATCGGGGATCTGCCGATAGTCCAGTCCGTGGATCGGGCTTGTTCTTGGTTCAAGGCCTCCAGTGTGAAGTAGAAGGTCGTGCCGGCACCCGGCTGTGATTCGAGCCAGATACGTCCGCCGTGTCCCAGGATGATCTTTCGGACGATCGACAGTCCGGCTCCCGTTCCTTCGTAGTGTTGGCGGGTGTGCAGACGGCGAAACATCTCGAAGATGGCTTCGTGATGCTCCGTGGAAATTCCGATTCCGTTGTCACGAACGAACAGCACGGGCTGTGGACGGTCAAGGTATCCGATGCGGATCTCTGGTTGGCGACGATTGAACTTCATGGCGTTGATGATCAGGTTGCGAAAGACTTCGCCGACCAATGTCGGATCGCACGAAAGGCGCGGCATCGGGCCGACGCTAATCGTGGCACGCCGCCGTTCGATCACCGGCTTCAACGTTGCTATTACATCACATAGCACTTCGTCCAATTGAACGGTTTCGCGGGCGGGGCGGCAGAAGCCGACTCGGGTATATCGCAGCAAATCGTCGATCAACTGCTCCAGCCGGCGACACAACCGGACAAGCGTCTCCAGCCGCTCACGTCCTTCAGCGTCCAGTTCGGCGTGATAATCCTCTAGCAGAATGTCGCAATAGGCCCCAATCCCACGTAGCGGCTCTTTGAGATCGTGGGATGCGAGATAGGTGAACTCCTCAAGTTCGTTGTTGATCTGTTCCAGCTCGTTTGTTTTCGCTTCGAGCCGGGTATTCGTCTCGCCAAGCAGATTCATGTGGTGTTGCAACCGCTCGTTGGTTTTCCGACGCTGCGTGACGTCGCGAATGACCAGCGCCACCAGTTGTGGGTTGCTCGCTGCCAAGGGGTTGATCGACAT
>CAZNXE010000281.1:0-7699 GCA_964576465.1 uncultured Planctomycetaceae bacterium | reverse complement strand
GCCACTGTCTGGCTTGTCCAGCAGTGCCAAGAGTTACGTCGCATCGAACCGGAAACTTTAGCTTTGACAAATCACTAGAGCCCGGTTGATCGGCGCGGCATGTTATTGCCCGCCACCGGCGGCGCGAGCTTTCTTGATGACGTCCTCCAAACGGACAGGTTTGCCCCCTTGTCGCTTGCTCTCGTCGGCGGCTTCCATGAAGGCAAACATCTCGATCGTTTCGGCGGCGGCCACCGGCGGTTGGCCGGTTTTGAAGAAGCGGCAAATCTCCATGACCAACGGCTGATATCCGCTGTATCCACCACTGCGGACTATGCCCTTGCTGCCGAAGACCAACGCGCCGTAGTCCGTCTTGCCTGCACGCAGGCCGCGGAACGTGCCAATACGCCCGTCGGACCAGACACCGGTGACCAACTCAAAGTCGTCGGTCTGCACCCGCGATACCGAAACGCATCCGGTGCCCATGATGGTAAACAGCGTCTCGACGCCATGAACGCCATACCAGTACAAGTCGGGATGATGCGGCTCCAGCGAACAAGGACCGAACGCGGCGCACCCGAGCACGTCGCCTACCTTGTCGTTGTTCCGCATGCCTTGGATTCCGTCCGAAAATCGCAGCGAAGAACTTGAGAAGCACGGCACGTCGTACTCCTTAGCCAGCCGGAAAATTTCCAATGCGTCGGCCAGGCTGCCCGCCACGGGCTTGTCGATGAAAACCGGTTTGCCAGCAGCCAGCACTGGCTTGACCTGTTCAAGATGCGGACGCCCGTCAACGCTTTCCAACAACACCACGTCGACCTTCTGCAATAGCTCATCAATCGAATCGACGATCTCGATCCCCATCTCGCTGAGCGTATCGGTGAAGCCCTCCACCCGGTCGGCACTGCTGGGGATATCAGGACTGCCGCCAGGGTAGGCCGCCACGATCGTCACATCGGCCAACACACCTTCGGATTTTGGATCATTGAGCAGCCTGCTGAACGCCACAACATGCGAGGTATCCAGACCGATGATGCCAGCTCGGATCGGCTCTTCGCCCAACGCCGTTTGACCAACACAACCCATCGCCAAAAACAGCATGAGCAGCGACCAAGAGAGTCGCTGACTCGTGTGCAACGTGTGGACAATTCGGCGGGAAGGTGGGGGCACAGCGTTCATGGTGGGCTCTCGATTCAAAGGAGGGGGCAGATTCCGAGTCCGGGCAGGTTCGTGAGATTGACTATCATAGCCCCTCGAAGGTCGCCGTGCAGCCATGGATTTTCGGCGACTGCGGCACGATCCCCCGACCGCCCGCACTTACCATACATGGCTGCTACAATTTGTTGACTTGTAATCACGACCGTCGACACATGCTCGGCCGTGAATCCTCCGCCACGCATCACCAGTGAACCGATATTATGCTCACACGCCCTGTCGTACTTTGTGTGTTGCTTTCTGTTTTGACTTTCGCGGCAACGGGGGCGACCATCAGGCTTATGGCTGATGAACCGGAAGACTCAAGATTGCTGATGAAGGAAGCGCTGGCCGCATCCACGGCGGGCCAACATGAAACGGCCATCGAACTTGCCGCGCAGGCTATCGCCGCGGATGGGGAGAATTCGGTTGCACATTACCAACACGCGACAATCCTCGAGGCTGCCGGCCGCTGGGCGAATGCGGTTGAGAGTTACACGACCGCCATTCGCCTTCGTCCAGGGCAAGCGGCACTCTACGATCGTCGCGGCGGGGCATTCTTCAAGCAGGGAGAAATCGAAAAGTCGATCGCCGACTTCGATCGGGCCATCGAACTCGAACCCGGGCGCGAGGAAAACCATTGGCGACGCGGTATCTCGCTGTACTACGCCGGTCGATACGAGGAAGGATCGCGGCAATTCGAGTTAGGAAAGACCGTCTACGCCAACGACGTGGAGAACGCCGTGTGGCGGTTCATCTGCCAAGCCCGTGCCGAGGGAATTGAGAAGGCCAGGGCTGAACTGCTTGAGATTGGAAACGATGTCCGTGTACCGCTGATGGAAGTCTACGCCTTGTTCCGTCAAAAAGCCTCATCCGAGGACGTTCTGGCAGCAGCCGCATCGAACGACCCGGCTCCCGATGTGCTAAAGCAGCGAATGTTCTACGCCCATCTCTATCTTGGTCTGTACTTCGAGTCGCACGGCAAACCGACCAACGCCGCGCAACACATTCGCCAAGCCGCCGAAACGTATCAACTCCCCAACAACTACATGTGGAACGTCGCCCAGGTGCATGCCGAGCGACTGAAGGAGATCAAATGACGGTACTGACTTTGACCCGTTCACTTCTCAGATGGTATCTTTGAGGCAGAGAGGTATTTCCACATGAGCACCGACATTGAAGCGTTTCAACACTTTCTCACCGAGGAGTGTTCCAGCGGCTCGACTTCCCTGACGCCAGAAGAGGCGGTTGAGAAATTCCGCCAGCTTCAGAAACTCCAGAAAAAATTGTCCATCTCTGAAGAGGAATCTCGCCGAGGGAAAGCGAAGCCGCTTGACGTGGACGCCGTGAAAGAGCGGCTCCGAATACGGATCACGGCAGATGGAAATACCGAGTGATGCCAGGAGCGGAATGGACACCACAAGCGGTAACCGACCTCGATGAAATTGTCTTCTACATCGCTGTCGAGGATGGCCGCCCTCTCGTTGCGGAGAAGCTAGCCGACGAAATTTATGAGAAAGCTGAACAGTATGCCCGACATCCGCTGATGGGAACGGCCCGACCGGACATTGGCGAAGCGATTCGCACCTTCTCCCACACGCGGTATGTGGTGCTCTATGTTCCCATGAACGATGGCATTGAAGTTCGAGCGATCATTGATGGTGCTCGCGATTTTGAGGCACTCTTCTAGGTGTGGTTTTCAAGCCAATTCCTACCAAGAGAGACAAGCGAAGTAGGTCACGCACGCTATGCGTGACAAAAGGCTATCGCACAGACATCAAGACCCTGGAAGGGTGCAGTCAGCCCAGTAGCACGTTTTTCGGCGTTTTCGCTCGATTCGTCCCGCTCCTGATTCCGTCCGCTAGATGTCAATGCTGGTTTTCGTCCTCTCTGGCCCAAATATCGTCGTATTCCCGCAGAAAAACACCGCTAGCATTTTGCTACTGGGCTGACTGCACCCCCCTGGAAAAGGAAATTGTCTCAATGCTTGCGGACGTGACAGCATGAGCACTGACAGTGAAAGATTTCTGTGCATGCTGGAAGAACTGGAAACCTCGCACAACTTAATCAAGGCGGGTTTCGGGGCTCTGCAAGAGATTGACATGAATAATGACTTCTACCATTTGCCTCATCAGCTGATGGCAAGTGGCTTAGAACGATTGATGAAATGCTACATCTCTCTTGTGTATCAGGGGCGAAACGACTCATTTCCCAACATGGGCTTCATGAAAGCCTTGGGCCATGACTTGGTTGTTCTCCGTGATTTGATCTGCACGGATTATTACGGCGGGAAGACGCGCCCACTGGTTCAGCAGGAACTGACCTACCTGACATCCGATCACACGCTGCACGAATGCGTCAGAATCCTATCGCTCTTTGGTAGGTGTGGCCGGTATTACAACCTCGATATTGTTGCGGGCAGCCCGCATGATCCAATTGACCCAAAAAGTGAATGGGAAACACTGGAAGGCTCTGTTGAAGACGCAACGCCCTTCCTCAGCGACATGGAAGCGATGCACCGAGACTATTACCCGAGGGTTCATGCGAAATTGATTGCCAAGCTGGAGCGTCTTGTTCGTGCCATTGCATTGCAGTTTACGATCGGAGATCACACAGACACTTTGGGCAACCTTAGCAAGATGTCTGACGTATATTCTGATTTTCGGAGTCTCGGGGACGAAGAGTTTGGCACAATCGACTATCGCCAGTCCGTTAGGATTCTGAAGCAGGAAGAAAAGAACTGGGTAAAACGAAACGAGCAGGAGATATTGAATAGCATCTGGCCAACACAGACTGTTACTCAGGGCCAGTTTGAGGGCGAATGGCCATTCCGAATTGACCGCGTGATTGTGGAGCTTCAAGAGAAGCTGTTCGCCATTGTCAACATTGAGGGATATGCGTTTGCTCTCAATGGTTCGGCGGCAAGTCACTTAAAGTTACCTGGCCCGCATGATGCGGGGTTGGCAGTCCTGGGGAAGTCCGTCGGTCCGTTCATAGAAATGGCCCTGTCGCTTAAGGAGGGCGAAGCGTGACCGCAATACCACCATTTCAAGAAGGGCAGATTGAATATCTGGCTCGGCTTCTGGGCGAGTGTGGATCGGGAACAGACATTAGCCGCGTTCTGAATGATCGGGGGTTGGTCGATGGATCGGGTGAATCGACCAAATGGCGACGCCTCTATTGGGTCTTTCTTGATGTGTAGCCAGGTAGGGTCCGCTGTGCGGACCATTGCCGAATATTTTCACTCGCGAGACGCCCAACGTTCGTCGTGCCCACCTTCCTGGATGAACGAATTTTCTCACGGTCAAGATAGCGATTAGATCGGTCCGCACAGCGGACCCTACTTGGCTGGTTCGAACGAGGAGGGGTCTATTGTTCCCTCTTCTATGATATCATCAGTGGTATCGCTGATCTTGTCAGGACCATCACTAACGACGCTCAAAATCGCTCGGCCGTCTCTCGTCATCAGCACCCTAAGGTGATACTTGTTTCCCCATCGGTCTAAGCCGGCATTGCCAGTGGGGTCGAGTTGCCCCGCCAGTCGCATTTCTTTGATCCAGTTGTTATACGCTCGGCCTTTGAGCTCAAAATACTCACCCACGTGCTCAAATTGCGAAGCAAAGTTTTCCCTAGTTTGCAGTTCGGATGTCAATGCAGCTGCTAAAGCCTTTAAGGCCGAAGAGTCTTGAAAGAGTTGAATCTTATCTTGTAATTTAACTATCATGACTGCCAATATGACTGCCACCACCAATACTGCCGCCACTGCCTTCATTGACTTTGTGTTCACCAAGACCTGCCTCGCCAGCAATTGAAACACGACCGCCACATATATGCCTGAATGCAGTATCGTATCCGCATCGCGAATCTCACGCACGACCTGCTCCAAACTGTGTTGCTTTCGTCGGTTGCGATTGGAAGCTGCGTTCTGATATCTGTCTCTGTATGGACAATGGGCTTTGTAGCCAGGTAGGGTCCGCTGTGCGGACTATTGCCGAATATTTTCACTCGCGAGACGCCCAACGTTCGTCGTGCCCACCTTCCTGGATGAACGAATTTTCTCACGGTCAAGATAGCGATTAGATCGGTCCGCACAGCGGACCCTACTTGGCTGGTTTCTCGTCAATTCGCGGGTGGCTTGAAAACGGGGCTGCAGCGTTGCACACTGTGACCTTGCGCGACGATGATCTCACCGTGGGAACGGAAGGCTATGAATGAATGCTCAGGCTGATCCAGCCATCGCCTTGAAGCCCGACGAACGGATCGGGGTCATTGCCCCTTTTCTGATTGTGGTGCTCGGAGTGCTTGCCTACGCCAACAGTTTGTCAGGCGTCTTCATCTTCGACGATACGGTTGCCATCAGCTCGAACCCGGCCGTGAAACAGATCATGTCACCGTTGGAGCTGATTGACGAGCCGAAACTCGGCAAGACGCGACCACTGGTGCTGTTCACATTTCAGTTAAATCATGCTCTCGGTGGTGACAACGTATGGGGATACCACCTTGTGAATTTCCTCATTCATATCACGGCCGGTCTGTTGTTGTACGGCATTGTCCGACGCACGCTGAGTGGCCACCTGCTGTCGGCAGACTACGGTCAATCGGCAACTGCCCTGGCGGCTGTTTGTGCCGCGGTGTGGGTCGTTCACCCACTTCAAACGCAGAGTGTGACCTACATCGTGCAGCGTTGCGAATCGCTCTGTTGCCTGTTCTATCTATTGACGTTGTACAGCGTGATTCGCGGCAACGAACGTGGTGATGAAGTAACCCGCCGATCACGGACGATCGGTTGGAACACGACCGCCGTCGTGGCGTGCGCCGCCGGAATGCTTTCCAAAGCCGTCATGGTGACCGCTCCGGTGGTCGTCCTGATCTATGACAGGATCTTTCTATCGCGCAGCTTCGGCGAGCTTCTTCGTCGGCGTTGGCCGCTGTACAGCGGCTTGGCGTCCACCTGGATCATACTCTTCTGGCTCCGCTGGCGAGTGCCGCCGCGCAACTTGGAGCAGTCGTCGCGGTTTTATGAAGACTCGACGGCTGTCGAATACCTCGCCACTCAGGCGGGAGTGCTCGTCCACTATCTGCGGCTTGCCTTCTGGCCATACCCGCTTTGTTTGGATTACAACTGGCCGAAGGTCGACAGTCTATCCGACACATGGTTGCCGGGGAGTCTCATTCTCGTGCTACTGCTGGTGACCGCGATTCTGCTGTGGCGTCGGCCGCCCGCCGGTTTTCTCGGCGTCTGGTTCTTTGGAGTTCTTGCGCCAACTTCGAGCTTCGTCCCGATCTTCGACATCGCGGTAGAACATCGTATGTATCTGCCGCTGGCCGCCGTGGTGGTGGCCGTTGTGCTTGGCGCGTTCAATCTCGCTCGACGGCTGCCCGTCTCCAGTGCCACCCTTCGCGCCGCCGGGACAGCCACGGCCGTTGTGGTGATCGGTCTGTTTGTGGTCATGACGTACTTGCGCAATGCCGACTATCACAGCCGTCTGGCCATGTGGACCCAAGTCGCTAGCGTACGCCCCGATAACGCAAGGGCGCACTTCAATGTCGGGCTTTCCCTAACAGCGGAGAGGCGGTTCGAGGAGGCCATCGCTCCACTCGAACGAGCCGTCGAAATCATGCCGGATTTTGAATTCGTAATGATGCAACTGGCCGTCGTTCATCTGGAATTGAGGAATCCAAGTGAAGCCGAACGCTGGCTGCAGGAAGTGCTTCGAATCAGGCCGGGGATAGGTTCAGCAAACTACATGTTAGGGCTCGCCTGCCAACGCCAGGGCAAGATCGGCAGTGCAATCCGATACTATCAAGCGGCAATCGATCTAGAGCCCACAAGCTTCGAATCGCACTTCAATCTGGGCGTGCTCTTCGTTTCCGAGGGCCGGTTTGCCGATGCGATCCAACATTTCGAGATTACCGTCTCCTTGAGGCCCGAGTCCATGGAAGCACAATCCAACCTCCGATGGGCTCGAAGGGAGTTGTCGAAGCGGCAGTTAGATTCCGGCGCGTGATGGTGACTAGTAACGTTGGCTATTCACTGGGTGTCCCTCGGCTCTTTAATCACCACATTGATCACTTCGAGTCATGTAGAATCTGTAGGATGGGTGCTCGCCACCCATCTTTCCGCTGATTCGTCAATTGAACATCGGAGTGACTGATGGTACTCAAGCTGAGACCAGTCAAGTAGTGTGCGTGCTGGCACGCACGTTTTGGACATAAGCATGAGTGGATCTAAGAACAACAAGCGTTTCCAATTCGGTATGGCCCGTTTCGAACTAACTACGAAAATCAACGCTTCCCCAGCGATTTGTTTCGACTTATCCAGAGACTTGGATCTACACCAGAGTTCGATGGAATCGTCCGGTGAAAAGGCGATCTCTGGACGAACTACCGGCCTGATCGAACTCCATGAGGAAGTCACTTGGCGCGCGCGGAATTTGGGGTTCTGGCACACGCATCGGTACCGGATTACCGCTTACCACCGCCCCGATCATTTTCGCGACTCAATTGGAAGAAGGACGGTTCAAAA
>CAZNXE010000280.1:5994-7712 GCA_964576465.1 uncultured Planctomycetaceae bacterium | reverse complement strand
TCGTCGAGCCGGGGACCGGCCTTATGTTATGGGTGGCGCAGACTTTTACGATTCTGCGTCCCTGGATGAGTGCTTTTTATGCCATCACCCAGAGGGAGTATTTTTGCATTAAGCCTTTTGATCGCAACGAGCTACTCACCATCGTGATGCGAGCGTTTGTCGGCCAGGGGCAGTTGATCCGGCTGCCATATCCCAGTTATGTGCTCTATAAGACGTTGGCTCAAATTCAAGGCGCTCGAAGTGAAGAGATTGCCTTTGATGCCGATTGGTCGTTGCCCGTGGCATTCGCTGCCGGAGATGCCGACCTTCGCTTGGCGTTCTTGCCGAACCCGAACAGTCCCTCTGGCACGTCGGTCGCACCTGAAGCGGTGCGAGACCTGGCGAAGCGACTCCCCTGCCCTCTCGTCGTGGATGAAGCCTACGCTGATTTCGCGGAGTCCAACTGCATCGGTCTGGTGCGAGACTGCGACAATGTGCTGATAACCCGAACGCTCAGTAAATCGTATGCGCTGGCAGGCCTGCGGTTCGGCTACGTGATTGCGCAACCGCAGTTGATCGCCGGTTTAATGAAGGTCCGAGATTCGTACAACTGCGATTCGCTCTCCATTGCCGCCGCGACCGCCGCGATTGACGATCAGCAGTGGCTTGCCGAAACGCGGCAGAAGATCCTTGCCACCCGGGCACGTTTGACAGAGGCCCTGCGGGGGCTTGGGTTCGACGTGGTCGATTCGCAGGCGAATTTTGTGTGGAGTACCCAGCCAACGTTCGACCTGCAACGAATATACCAGGGGCTGAAGGAGCAGCGGATCTTGGTCCGATCTATGAACTATCCTAGATGGGGCGACGGATTACGTATTACAGTCGGTACCGATTCGCAAATCGACGCCTGCCTGACCCTGATCGAAGGTCTGATTTAGCCGAGTCATGTGTTCGAAGTCGTACATTCTTGGGAGTTGAAATCCGCATGGCACGCACCGCCACGGTCAATCGAAAAACAGCGGAAACGCAGATCACCCTCGAATTGAATCTTGACGGTTCGGGGCAAGCGGATGTGGCGACCGGGGTCGGGTTCTTCGATCACATGCTGACGCTGCTCGCAAAGCATGCCGCGATCGACTTGAAGGTCAAAGCCGACGGCGATTTGCACGTTGACCAACATCACACGGTTGAAGATGTCGGCATCTGCCTGGGAAGGGCCATTCGAGATGCGTTGGGCGACAAGTCGGGCATTCGTCGATACGGGCACTTCACGTTGCCGATGGAAGAAACGCTCGTCACCTCGGCAATCGATTTCAGTGGCCGGTACTTCTTGGTATTCAATGCCGAGTTCTCGTCGCCGAAGATCGGTGATTTCGACAGCGAACTGGTCGAAGACTTTTGGCAGGCGACCGCCGCGAACGCGCTGGCCAACTTGCACGTGGTCCTTCACCACGGTCGAAACAATCACCATATTGCCGAGGGTGTCTTCAAAGCGACAGCCCGCGCACTGCGAATGGCCGTGGAAAACGATCCCCGGCAAAGCGGTGTCCCCAGCACCAAGGGCACGCTTGACGGTTAACCGAAGGCGGGCTTCTCCCAGGGAATCAACAACGCCTCAATCGTGGATGTATGTCTCGAGGAACCGCGCGAGTTTGTGGATGTCGGAATCAGGGTGGACATACCGGACGACGGTCACCAGATTGTCGGGATTGACCAGTTCTTCAAACGTCACGTAGTTG
>CAZNXE010000280.1:0-5976 GCA_964576465.1 uncultured Planctomycetaceae bacterium | reverse complement strand
GGAGACCGACACCATGACGCCGTCGAGTTTCTTTTCGATGAGCGCGCGGTAAGCACCGACGCCAAGCTGGCTGCCGAGCATCACGTCGAACGCGTGGGGCCGCGCACATCGCGACTCATAACCCAACTGCAACCCCGTGACTTTGCGGTCGCGGCCGGTCTGCTTCTTGTACTCTTCTGCAACCAGTTGCGAGAACATATTGCCAAGGTTCACTTTGGAAATGGCAATGTGACCATGTTCGTCGCGATCGATTCCTTCGAGGTAGCTCTTTGGCAAAAACTCCGCCAATCCCTCGGCCACCACAATGACGCCGAACCGTTTCCCCTCGGACTCCTCGCGGACGCGCATCGTCTCGACGATGCGGCGAACGACTTTATCCAACTTCATGGTCTTTCGTGTGGTCTTCTCACCGGTCTCCTCGTCGACCGCATCTTCGGTATCGCTGTATTCTTCGGTGATATCCTCGACGCTGATCACCAGGCTGGCTTCGCCGGCAATTGCGGCCCCATAGGCCAGCCAGCCGGCCGAACGCCCCATCGTTTCCGTGAGGAAGTACGACTCGGTCGACTCGGCGTCAGCCAGCAAATTGCGAATTTCGCTAGCCAGAAACTCGACGGCGGTGAAGTAGCCAAAGGTGAAGTCGATGCCCATGTAGTCGTTGTCGATGGTCTTTGGCAAATGAACAATCGGGATCCTTCGTGCATCATCGGGAAGATAGTCTTGAAACAACTTCATCTTGTTGGCTGTCTTCAACGTGTCGTCGCCGCCAATCGAGATCACGGCGTCGACCTTGATGGACCGCAATGCATCGTAAACGGTTTTCAGCGGAGCCCTGCGCTGCGGATCCGCGAAGTGGTCGGGGTGCGAGATCAGCTTCCCAGGATTCGAGCGAGCAGTGCCGATCATGATGCCCTGCGTGTTGCGCGTTCGCTTGAGCATCTTGTGATCGAGGAATACGAAATCTCGGCCTTCTTCGAGCGGCCGATCGGGGGTGAACTCGATTAAGTGCGAATAGCCACGCAGCACGCCGACCACTTCAATGTCGTTTCGCAAGAATGAAACAGCGGCGGTCGAAATGACGGCGTTGGCCGCCGGCGCGGGGCCGCCGGAAAACAAGATCGCGACCCGTTTTATGTTGGTCTCAACGACCGGTGGATGTGACAAAGTCGACATCATCAACTCCGAGGAAAATTTGATTGACAGTTGTAAGGCGTGCGGCAGAAAAGAACATACCAATCACAACCCGACGCGTAAGCGAGGGAACACAGTGTATTACCGGTTGGTCCCTCGCTCACGCGTCGGTATTCTCATTCGCCGCTCGCCTAAGAGAAATTCGTTACGCGACCCATGGAACCGAACGAAGGCAAGGTCGTCGATTCGGTTCGACGATCAGTTCGCCATGCAAGGGGTGCTAACCCGAATAATTCATGAGCGATCTGCTGCGGAGGGTGCTGCGTTCCCTGCTCACGATCTCGGGGCCCCTGGTTGATCGTGAGCGATGCCGCCATTCTAGAATTCAGGCGGCGATCGGCCAAGCGTGCGAGGCCATCTTTTCGCTATTGGGTCCACGTACGCTCGATAAATGTGGTATCGACGCGGACATCACGGTACGCCGCATGGCTGATGATTTCCTTGAGGCGAGGCACCGTGGTCTTGATCCCTTCGATCCGCAACTCCGAAAGCGCCCGTTGCATGCAGGCGATCGCCTCGTCACGCGTGGGCTGATGGACGATCAACTTGCCGATCATCGAGTCGTAATAGGGAGAGACGGTGTATCCCTGATGTACGTGTGATTCGAAACGTACGCCGAACCCTCCGGGAATGATGATCTGCTCGATGGTTCCGGCGCACGGTCGAAAATTGTTCTCTGGATCTTCTGCGTTGATCCGGCACTCCAGCGACACGCCCCGCACTTTAATATCCGATTGCTTGAACGGAAGCTCTTCGCCTGCCGCGATTTGAATCTGCGTTTTGATCAGGTCCACACCGGTGATCATCTCGGTAATCGGATGTTCAACTTGGATGCGGGCATTGGCCTCGATGAAGTAGAAGTTGTTCTGAGGGTCGATGATAAACTCGATCGTTCCGGCGTTGCGATAGCCCGCGTTCCGCACAAGGCGCACCGCCGATTCGCACATGCGAGTCCGAATTTCGCTATCGAGTGCCGGTGCGGGAGCCTCTTCGATCAGCTTTTGGTGTCGACGTTGCAGCGTGCAGTCACGTTCCCAAAGATGGCAAACATTTCCGTGATGGTCGGCGACAATCTGAACCTCGATGTGCCGAGGGTGATCGATGAACTTCTCCAGATAGACACTGCCGTCGCCGAAGGCCGCTTCTGCTTCGGCTTGTGCTTGCTGCATGGCCGTCTTCAAGACCAAGTCGTTGGCCGCCACCCGCATGCCTCGCCCGCCGCCGCCGGCAGAAGCCTTGACCAACACCGGAAAACCAATCTCATGGGCGACCCGCAAGGCCTCGCCCTCTTCGGTGATCAGTCCATCGCTGCCGGGGACCACGGGCACTTTGGCCTCGCGGGCTATCCGGCGGGCTTCGTTCTTATCGCCCAATTGCCGCATGGCTTCGTGTGTTGGCCCGATGAAGTCAATGTTGCAACTGCTACAGACCTCGGCGAAATGCGCATTCTCGGCTAGGAATCCGTACCCGGGATGAATGGCCTGGACATTGCCGACTTCGGCCGCGCTGATCACGTGATTGATCTTGAGGTAGCTCTCACTCGCCTTTGCCGGGCCGATGCAATACGCCTCGGTGGCGAGCTTTAGGTATTCGGCCCCACGGTCGGCCTCACTGAAAACGGCCACCGTCTCGACGCCCAACTCACGGCAGGCGCGAATGATTCGCAGTGCAATCTCACCGCGATTGGCTATCAAAATTCGTTTGTACATGAGAAGAAATTACCCGGCTCTGCGCGCATTCTCAATTGACGAGAGCGAACAAGATTGTCCGCTGCTCTCGGTGAAACTATTTGCTAGGCACCCGTGTCGATCTTGAAGAGTGGCTGGCCAAACTCCACAGGATCGCCTTCCTCAACCAACCGCGCCACAATCTTGCCCGAGAGATCGGCAGGAATCTCGTTGAAGACCTTCATGGCTTCGACGATGCAAACGACCGTCTCGTCGCTAACATGATCCCCTACCTTGACGAAGGCTGGGGACTCGGGACTGCTGGCTGTGTAGAACGTGCCGACCATCGGGCTGTTGATCGTGACCCCTTGTTCGGCATCGCCCCCGCCTGTGTCAGCGGGCGCTGCGGCGACCGGCGCCGGAACATTAGCCGGTGCGACAACAGTGACCCCTTCGCTACCACCCTTGCGGAGCCGAATCCGAATCTCGCCTTGGCGGAGATCCACCTCGCTCAATTCGTGGTCGTCCATCAAGGCAACAAGCCTGCGCAGGTGTGCCAGATCGAATATGTCGTCCGGTTTGGACGAGTCGCTACCCATGCCCTACTCCCCGGTTAGCAAATGCTTTCTAGTAGTATCGTGATTCGTTCTCGATCAAGAGCCCCCGACAAGGGCCGCCTCTCAGTCGATGAATATGTCCTCGAGTTGTTTTGGTACGTCAGTCAGAACTTCATGCCCGCTGCTGGTGACTAACACGTCGTCCTCGATGCGTACACCGCCGAAACCAGGAAGATAAATTCCCGGTTCGACCGTAACCACCATTCCCGCCTGAAGCTCCTGAGTGTTGTTGCTTGTGAGCCTGGGGCCCTCGTGAATATCCAGGCCGATCCCGTGTCCGAGCCCGTGCCCAAACCGCTTGCCGAAACCTGCCTTCTCAATCACTTTTCGAGCGACCCGATCAACGCTGTGACAGGTCACTCCTGGCTTAATCGCAGCGATAGCCTGTGTCTGAGCCTTCAACACAACTCTATATATGCGTTCGAGTTTGGGCGGAATCTTACCGTTGGCCAAAACCCGCGTCAAGTCGCTCTTGTACAGCCCACCGTCGGCCCCCCAATCGACGAGCACAAATGGGGACTCCTCTATTCGACGATCGGTCGGTGTCGCGTGTGGCAAGGCGGCATTGTCGCCAACGGCGATAATCGGCGGAAAGCTGCATCCTTTGGCCCCCAGCCCTCGCATTTGATGTTCAAGGTCGGCGGCAACCTGTTTTTCGGTCAAATCTGCACGTAGCGTGGCTCTCAATACCTCAAAACTCTTTTGAGCGTAGCGAACCGCCTCGCGTAACAGGCGGATTTCTTCACGGTCCTTGATCAACCTCAGCTTTTCGACCAATCCCCCCGTGGGGCTCAGTTCAATCTTGTCCAGCTTGCTGTCGATGCGATTCTTGAGCCCAACGGTCATCGAATCGGCCTCGATGCCCAGGCTGTGTACTTTTGCCGATCGTGCCACCCGGGCGATTGCCTCGATCATGTCGACTCCTGGTCCCCGGATATTGAGCTTCAGGTCGGGGCACTCCTCCTCAAGCTGGGTTGTGTAACGGGCGTCGCTCAGGATGATTTCGTCATTGCGCGAGAGCAATAGATAGCTATCATCACCCGTGAATCCGGTCAGGTAAGTCACGTTGGTGTAATTGGTTACCAGAAGGGCATCGACGCCGTGTTGCTTGATGAGGCGGCGTAGCTTCTTACGACGGGCGGCGTGATAATCCATGGGCATTCTCATCCTCAGGGCTTCGATGCTCCGGGTTCGGAAGTCATATTGGCGAGCGGCGAATGAGAATATACCAAGGGGACGCGTGAGCGAGGGACCAACCGGTAATACACTGCGTTCCCTCGCTTACGCGTCGGGTTGTGATTGGTACGTTCTTATCTGCCGCACGCCTTACACGAATGCCTGTTGACCGAGTTCGACAGGCAATTTGGGTGAAGACTGCCGTGAGGATACCGCTGATGGGCAAAGATGAAAACAACCCCGTCGCCACTGGCCCTGGGCTCGATGTGGCGATTTCTTCCCCAGGGGGGTATGAATTTATTATTGTGGCGAAGAATGAAACTTGAACTACAATGGTCCACGACCCAGTAGTTCCACCGCATAGGGCAATCTAGATGGCCTTCTCGCGGCAGTGGCTCCTGAAGACGGCTGAACGAGCATCTTGGTTGAGGGTCGACGGCACGTCAGCATGCCCGATCGGCCAGACTTTGAAGAAACCGCACGCCGCAGATAGCTGCTGCGAACGACGTCTCGCGGAATGATCCCGTCGAGACCAACACGCATGAAGCGTTCCGACCGAACGGTATCGCGGGCCCAACCGTTTGGTCGAGGCTTCAAATACGTGGCTTGCAGAGAGCAGCACCTTGAGTATGCGAAACGGGCACACGTCGAACCCGGCGCCAGTGAAGCGCGCCAGCTTACAGTCTCTTATTCTGAATCAGCTTCGCGAATTCGTCATTGCCAACGGTCTCAAGACAGGGGATCGGCTTCCCTCGGAGCGAGAGCTGGCAGCGCGGCTTAGCGTTAGCCGCCCCACGCTTCGCTTGGCCTTGAATTGGCTTCGCGAGCAAGGCGCGGTGCGTCGCGTTCAAGGCGGAGGCACGTACTTGGAAAGCGGCTTCCTCATGGCACTGGCGCGTTGCCACGACGAAGCGGGGCCGGCTGCCATTCCTTTGGCCGAATTGGTTGAAGCACGCGTGCAGTTGGAACCTTTACTGACTCGACTTGTTGCCAAACGTGCCACCGACGAACAGCTTGTCAGTTTGGAGAAAGATCTCGATCGCGTGGCAAAGGGGTTAGAGGACGTCGACACATGGCGTCAGCACGATCTCCACTTCCACGCGCGATTGGCCCAGCTTGCCGACAATCGTGTTCTCTCCGGGGCGCTAGACACGATCGCGTTGCACTTGCCGGGAGTATGGAAGCAATTCCAGGCCCCCGAGCGAATTCTACAATCCTACGAGGAGCATCGACGGATCCTCGAATCGCTTCAGCGGCGTGACGCCGTGGGGGCGGCTCGGCAAATGCGAAATCACCTTCGCACATTCGAGAAGGCACTTGGATTG
>CAZNXE010000279.1:0-7722 GCA_964576465.1 uncultured Planctomycetaceae bacterium | reverse complement strand
TTCAACGACAGCCTCGCGGCATTGAGTTTCTCGGTGGCGCTCCGCACGACCAGTTGCTGGTGTTCGATTTGCTGCGCCGGCACGAGCGAGGTGTCCAAGCCTTCGAGTCGCTCTAAATCGCGCTCGGCGAGCTTGAGGTTCGCTTCGTGCAAGCGTACTTGTGCTTCCTGTGCGGCGATGTCTATCTCGGCGAATTTCGCCTGCTCGATCGACAACTCGGCCTCTCGAATCATCCGCTTGCCATAGGCAACTTCGGCCGAGAGCCGCGCTTCGGCTTCCTTCAGTTGAGCCTTTGCAGATTCATGCTGAGCGACTCGCAAGGCGTATAGGTCGATGTAGGCTAACGCATCGCCGGTTTCGACCGCATCGCCTTCAGCCACTTCAAGATGGTCAAGGCGCGAACCGGCCATGGCTCCCAAATTCAGGATGCCCACGCGCGGTTCCAAGCGACCGAGCGCCTCGATTTGATGAGGGCGCTGAGGTTTGCTGTCTGCTGTAGCCGGGGCAACTCCACGATTCGTGTTGCATCCGGCCAGCAGCAGCAATACACAGCTGCTCCATGCCTTCCAATTCGTCACAGTAGGTGCCTCTGTCTCAAATTAGCCTCGATAATACAGTCTTCGTATTTTACCTCAGCAACGCAGTGTTAATATCGTCTATTGTCCCTGTCGAGGCCTGTTGACTGTCGCAAAACGAGGGCATATGGCCAGAATGTGGCGGAATAACCGTCAATTCTAGTCGAACTGGTTGTTATGGGCGTGAACTCGGTTCTGAAAATGCTGATAAGGCTTCTGGCGACCTCTGCTAGTTTGGCTTTGACAGGATGTCGCGGATGCGGAGTGAGATCGGTGTTCGGCGGACCTTGCCGATCGATTGTGCATGGCGAAACGGGAAAAACACATTCTCAATACCCTGTGCGGAGGTCGAGCGTTTGTGGTCAACACGCAGCCATCGCTGATATATTTGATTGGGGCCGATAGGGTTCCGCGCTCTGTCTGGATGTCAGTCATCCTTGGCTTCAACTAGCGACTCTGTCGTTGGGAAAAGTGCCTGGGATGTGCGGCATAGCAACAGTAAATCCAACAAAACATTTCTCGGCGTTCCGTGTACCTCCTTGGATGATCCTGCATAGTCGAGTCACCACTGCTAATGAACTATGAGCGAACACAGCGACAGGATGGAGAGCAACGCGGCAGCGCGCAACGGCTTAGCCAGAAGCACGATCGCCCGCCGACGGACGTTCCCGGCTACGACATCAAGCACTTCTTGGGCGCCGGCGCCTATGGCGAAGTATGGACGGCGATCGATATCAAAACCGGTCGCAAAGTCGCCATTAAGTTCTACTCCCATCGCGGTGGCCTCGACTGGTCCTTGTTATCACGTGAGGTCGAGAAACTTTGTTTCTTGTTCACCGACCGCTACATCGTGCAATTGCTCGATGTTGGCTGGGATTCCGAACCGCCGTACTACGTCATGGAGTACATGGAGCCCGGCGCGCTGGAAGATCATCTTCGCGACGGTCCCTTGCCGGTCGATCAGGCGTTGACCTTATTTCGCGAGGTCGCCATTGGACTCTTGCATGCCCATGGCAAGGGGGTCTTGCATTGCGATCTCAAGCCGGCGAATGTGTTGTTGGATCAAGACGGTAAACCGCGTCTGGCCGACTTTGGGCAATCGCGATTGTCGCACGAACAAACTCCTGCCCTCGGTACGTTGTTTTACATGGCGCCCGAGCAGGCGAGTCTGGAAGCAGTGCCGAACGCCGCGTGGGACGTCTATGCACTGGGAGCTTTGTTCTACTGCATGCTCACCGGCGCGCCGCCTCATCGCACGAGCGATTCCGATACGTTGCTCGAAGAGGCAATATCGCTTGAAGAGCGCCTCGATCGATACCGAAAAATTATTGAGCAAGCCCCTGCCCCACGCGAGCATCGTCGCATCTCCGGCATGGACCGACACTTGGCGGATATTCTCGATCGCTGTTTAGACAGCGATCCCAAGAAACGCTTTGCCAACGTTCAGGCCGTGCTCGATGCCCTGGAACGTCGACGCTTGCGTCGCGCACAGCTTCCGCTTCTGGTCCTTGGCGTGGGTGCCCCCATTTTGCTGCTAATTGTGATTACCATCTTTGCCTACAACGGATTTTCGACGGCTTTGAACCATTCTGAAGCGGCGATCATTGGTCGGGCACTAGAAAGCAATCGCTTCGCGGCCCAATTCGTCGCGGAAAATGTCGCCGGCCAGATCAATCATCGTTGGCGGCTCTTGGAACAAGCGGCCAGTAACCCTGGGATGCAGCAGATGTTGGCCGCGGCCTATGGCCAGCCACGTGGTTCTCCCCAGCGAGAGGCGATGCAAGCGGCCATCAGCGGCTTACGAGAGATGCATCCCGAGGTGAGCGCCACAAGTTGGTTCATTACCGACCGCGACGGGCGCCAGATGGCGCGCTATCCGCTTGATGAGAAAACAATCGATCAGGACTATTCATTTCGCGACTACTTCCACGGGCAGGGCCATGACTTGAAGCCTGGGACGAAAGATGTCGAGCCGATTCGGCACGTTCATCGCTCGAACGTGTTTCGTTCGCGAGCGACCAATCATCGAATGGTCGCGTTCTCGGTTCCCGTGTTTGCGGAAAGTAGCAACGGAGATCCCAGGCAGGTGGAAGGCGTGTTGGCAATGACTGCCGAGTTGGGGACATTCGCCGAGCTGCGACCAGAATACGGATCGTCGGCCGGGCAGTTCGCGGTACTAGTCGACAGCCACAAAGATTGGCAAGGACGGAGCGGAGCGGTACTCGAGCATCCAGAATTGGCACGCCTGATGCGAGGCAATTTCGGCAAGTTGCCGGAGATCTATCTGCCGCCAAGCGAGATTGACGCCTTGGCTGAATTGCATCCGCTAAAACTCGAAGTCTTACAGGAGAGCGAACGCGGTCATCCACAGTCGCAAGACTCGCCAGTCACCGACGATGCCGATGCCGACTCCGGACGTCGCTTCGGCGCGGACGATGCTTTGGAGATGCGCAAGAATGAAAGCAAATCCGCTCCCGTCAGCGGAACTTCTTCCTCCGCGGACACGCCGTCCAATCCGATTCGTCTCAAAGATCGTGACGCGGACGTCGGTGCCCCTTCGGAAAAAGACCGGGCGCGATCTGCCAAGATGCGCGAGTTGGCGGTTCGCACCCATTACATCGACCCGGTGGGGGGAGAATACCAGGGGCGATGGCTGGCGGCGGTCGAACCGGTTATTGTTGTCGACCGACCTCCGGCTATTGGCGATACGGGATGGGCTGTCATCGTGCAAGAGCGGTATGCTGACGCCTCACAGCCGGTTTGGGATCTGGCCCCGCAGTTGAAGCAAATGGGCTTGATTGCACTGACCGTTGTTGGAATGCTGGTCATGATGCTGTGGGGTTTCGTGATGGTGGTGCTCAACGATGGTCCACACTCGAAGGCCCTTGCCGGCATCCGCCGCAAGATTGGCTTGTCGTCCTTGCGTGGCACCAGCGGTCGTTCGACGCCAAATCGTTCAACCGAGGCTGGCGACCAAGCAACCGTGGAGTATGAAACCGTGAAAAAGAATAGCGATGGTTGATGACCCTGATCGATGGAAAGCAATAGAAACACGTTCTCAGGCGAACATGCCTGATCAAGTTGATGGGCTCCAGGGCGGCGGTCGCGGTTTTTCTGAATTGTAAGGATGGAGTGGTTGCTTTGGCTGACTTAATTGCCGAAGGGGCAAAACCGCAAGATCGCTGGCGGCGAAACTTGCCCGAGGGCCAACAGCTTCTCGTGGGCCGCGCGGCCGGAATCTGGTCCGTGCCGTGGGACGACCATGTCTCACGGCGCCATGCTGAATTGTGCTTCAATGGCGGTCGCTTGGCGGTTGAACGTTTGCCGAACGCATTGAACCCGATCTTCGTCCGCGGTGTCGAACGCGATCGCTTTGATATGGAGCCGGGCGATCACTTCGTCATCGGTAAGACGAGGTTTACGCTCACCGATGATAAGGCCGAAGTTTCACTGGCCATTCCGCAGCCGGTTCGCGAGCAAGCGTATAGCTCGCAATACCTGCACCATGTGCCGTTCCGCAATGCCGACCAGCGAATCGAGGTGCTCAGCCGGTTGCCCGAGATGATCTCGGGATCGGCCAACGATAGCGAATTGTATGTGCGGCTGGTCAATCTCCTGCTGGTGGGGCTCGCCCGCGCGTCGGCCGTGGCGCTGGTCGAAGTGGATAAGACGGGCAATGACGATTCGAAGGTCGAGGTCTTGCACTGGGACCGTCGATTCTCGGGTGGCAGCTTCCTCCCCAGCCAACGTCTAATCCTGCGGGCCACAAAACGTGGTCAAAGCATGTTGCATGTGTGGGGAACCGGTGAGAGCGAGGCCTCGATCACGGCGTTAACGGTTGATGAACACTTTGATTGGGCCTTTTGCGTACCGACCCGATCGACGGGGCCCAGCATGCTTGCGATTTATGTGGCCGGCACATTTGCCGACGAACACGGTCCGACTCCAACCCCATCAGACCCGGCCGATCTTCGCGACGATCTGAAGTTCACCGAATTGGTTGCCTCGATCGTTGGCTCGCTACGTAGCGTCCATCAATTGCAGCGACGCCATGCGAGCTTGAGCCAGTTCTTCGCACCCGCGGTGCTCGATGCCCTGGCCGCGGAAGATGATCCCGAGGTGGCGCTCACTCCCCGTGAGACGCACGTGACCGTGATGTTTTGTGACCTGCGTGGGTTTTCGCTAAACGCCGAGCAAAGCCGAGACGACCTGCTGGGGTTACTCAACCGCGTCAGTGCGGCACTCGGCGTGATGACGCATCACATTTTGGAGCAAGGCGGCGTCATCGGCGACTATCAAGGCGACTCAGCGATGGGGTTCTGGGGCTGGCCCCTTTCGCAGGAAGACGCCGTCGAACGCGCCGTCCGGGCTTCGTTGGCCATTCGCAAGCACTTTGAAGAAGTATCGTCAGGTGCCGATCGCGATGCATTCCACTTTGAAGTCGGAATCGGCATTGCCACGGGACCAGCGGTGGCTGGCAAGATTGGCACACTCGAACAGGTCAAAGTTACCGTGTTCGGCCCGGTGGTCAATTTTGCATCGCGACTAGAAAGCATGACCAAGATGCTCAATGTTCCGATCTTGGTCGATGAAGCCACTGCCGAACGCCTGCGGAACATGCCACGGGAAGAGGCACGCTGTCGCCGCATGGCGGTTGTCAAACCGTACGGTCTCCACACTCCGCTGACGGTGTCCGAAGTCGTTCCACCGCTCGCGCAACTCCCTGAAGTGACCGACGAACATCTAGCCAGTTACGAGGCTGCCGTCGATGCGTTAATCGCTGGTCAGTGGGACGAAACCTATCGACAGTTGCACCGCATCCCACCGGAAGACCGTGCCAAGGATTTTCTCACCGTGTTCGTAGCCCGGCACAACCGCAAACCCCCAAGCGACTGGCCCGGCTACATCACGTTGACCACGAAGTGAACGATGCCGGCTGCGGGGCGAACGTTTCACTCCGTGATGCAAACAGGCGTTCTTTGGCGTGCGGCAGATAAGAACGTACCAATCACAACCCGACGCGTAAGCGAGGGAACGCAGTGTATTACCCGGTTGGCCTCTCGCTCACGCGTCCCCTTGGTATATTCTCATTCGCCGCTCGCCTTATTACGCCATCGCCGTGAGGCCTAATTCGTCATGCCGAATCGACGTGTGATGATCGCCTTGATGTTGCTCGCGGCTTGGCTGGTATTCGGCCTGGTGATGACCGCCCGGCTCGCCACTTCGACCGATGCGGTCATTGTCTACACGGCTCAAGATACCATGTATGCCGAGCCGATCTTCGAGTCGTTCACCCAGGCAACGGGCGTAAGAATACGCGCCAAGTTCGACACCGAGGCAACCAAATCCGTTGGCCTTGCGCAAGCGATTATGGCGGAAGAGAGCCGAACGCGATGCGACGTTTTTTGGAATAACGAAATCCTCAACACGCTCCGGCTTCAAAGACGCGGCCTGCTCGATGTTTACGAATACTCCGAAGCGGCATCCTACCCCCGGCAGTTTCGCTCGTCACAAGGCATGTGGTACGGCTTTGCCGCGCGAGCGCGGGTCTTGATCGTCAACACCAATCGCGTTGCCGAGGCAGATCGACCAACATCGATTTACGATCTTGCGGACGAGCGATACAAGGGAGATATCGCGATGGCCAAGCCTTTGTTCGGAACCACGGCCACGCATGCGGCCTGCCTGTTCTCACACTTGGGCGACCAGCGTGCGCGAGACTTTTTTCTCAGTTTGAAACGCAACGACATTCAGATTACCGCCGGCAACCGGCAAGTTGCCATGGCGGTCGCCGCCGGTCAGGTTGCCTTCGGGCTGACTGACACCGACGACGCCATCATCGAACTTGAAAAAGGCCACCCCGTGGCGATCGTCTATCCCGACCGGGAGGCCCAACAGCTAGGCACCCTCTTCATCCCCAACACGGTCTCTATCATCCGCGGCGCACCGCATCCAACGGAGGCCCGCAGGCTGGTCAACTACTTGCTCTCGCGCGAGGTCGAAGCCAAGTTGGCTGCCGGTGCCAGCGCACAAATCCCGCTGCGCACCGACACGAAAGTAAGAGTCCGCGTCGAAACACCTCGGACCGTGCATGCGATGCCGGTCGACTTCGAGGCGGCCGCCGATGCATGGACTGCGACGGCCAAATTCATCCGCGACGAATTCACCGGCCCCTGATCTGTCGTTAAACAAGTCTGGAGCTTGGTATTTTGGCCGAAGGCCTTTTTTCACCGTAGCCTTGGGCAACGCCCAAGGAATTCATAGTCTGAAACGCCTTTTGGCTGTAAGCCAAATTCACTTGAGTTCCAAGATTTTGACATTCTTAATCCACACTTTGTGGCCATGATCTTGGAAGCCGAGATAGCCGATGCGTGGCAGATCTTTGACAACGCCGAATTTATGCTTCGATCCGTCGGGCCGACGTCCCTTTTCCGGGAAGTCATCGCAATCCATCATGGCAACAACCTCGCCGTTGACGACCACCGTAATGAGTGGTCCACGGCAGGCAAGCACGACATGATTCCACTCGCCTTCGCCGTGGAGGTTGACATGCGAGGGCTTCACGAGGTCGTAGATCGCGCCAAAATCGTGGTAGCCGGCCTTCGTGCTGCTGAACACTTGAACTTCTAGTCCCGTGTAGACGGGGTTCTTGAGATTTCCGACGCGAAAGAAGATGCCGGAGTTGCAATCTGGATCGCCCATCTTCACGTCGCATTTGAGAACAAAGTCGCCGAACTGCTTCTCGTGGACGATTAGATAGCCGCCAGATTTGTACGGAACCAAGGCGCCGTCTTCGATGGGCGTGGCAATGTCTTTGCCGTTGTTGCACTTCCAGCCGGAAAGATCTTTTCCGTTAAACAACAACTGCCAGCCAGCCGCCTTTTCAGCATCGGTCAATGCGTTGTCGCCAGCAAAGGATGCGGTCGCACTCATCATCGAGCAACATACCAACGCCACCGTTGTCAAATATCTCATCCGACCGTTCGTCATATCATCAAGCTCCGACGTACTAGGTGTTTTAGATTCACGTTCATCCGGCACCATCATCGATGGGGTTCTGAAACCGAGCGGCGAATGAGAATATACCAAGGGGACGCGTGAGCGAGGGAACGCAGTGTATTACCGGTTGGTCCCTCGCTCACGCGTC
>CAZNXE010000278.1:1019-7725 GCA_964576465.1 uncultured Planctomycetaceae bacterium | reverse complement strand
CTGGTCACGTCGTACAACAGCAGGTCGTACTTCAGACCGAACAGCTCGCCGAGCCGGTTCTGCAAGTGTTTTTCCAGTGCCCGGTACAACCGTTCGTCGTAGACCTTTTCCGATGGCACGCCCAGCAGATCGTTCATCGCGGTGCTGCGATAGTAATGCTCGGCGATGTGCAGTTCGCTCGAAGGGTTGCACAGCCGGCAGACCACCAGCACCTGGGCCATCAGCGACCAGCGAACCGTCTCGTTGCCCTCGGGAATCGCTCGCTGCAGAAATTTGTCCAGCCGCAGTTTGCGGATCATCTCCAAGGCCAGCCACGGCCAGCCACGGCCCGCCCAACGCAAGTTGGTTCTCGACGCGCACCGCCGCGGTGTCCACTTTCACCCACTCCGGCGCGGGCGAGTCGTCTTCCCAGAGTTGCAGTTGTTGCGCGGTCGGTTTCCCGTTCCCTTTGGCAGCACGCTTGACGCCCAGCCGGCCAGCTTCGTCGAGTTGCCCAAGATACGCCACCGTGCGTTGCCGCGGCCCGCGCTCAGTGCGATACGACTCGACCAACGCCCAGTAGGCATGACGCCGGCCGTTCTTGTGGCGGTAACAAGGGCGAATGAACATGCCCGAATTCTACGCGCCGCACCGGTCAGCTCAACGCGAAAGGTCTTCACTACAACGCGATGGAACTCTTGGGCAACCCGACCGGTGCCCTGTAACCTTTCACAGCTTACCCCGACACCATCCCAAGCAGCCACGCTTAACAAAAAACGGCCACCAAGCCGACGAACAAACTCCAAAAAAACTCGCTTTCGACACCAACTGTGGAAGTTGGGCTAGCGCGATGGGAGAATCCTTGCGCATTCCGTCCTCCTCTGTACTGCGTTGTGTTGCGCGCCTCCTGGCGGCCCTGAGAGCGTTTCTCGAGCCCAGGTAGAGAGCTTTCCTTCGGCTGCGCACTCGATGAGAGCCAACTCTAAGGGGGACCGTCGCACCTGAAAGCGGATGTCGCGCCGATCTGACTTTGCCTTCCTTGGTCTGCCACGTGATTCCACCATATCATTATTGTACAGACAATAAAAAAGATGGCACAACCTTTGGAGGAACGATCAAATGTCTGTCCCATGAAAATGGCGAAACCATGCTGAGCAAGTGATAGCCCGACCTGAACCATCGCAGCGTAACCACAATGCTACGGTTGGAATTCGACATGCAGCCTAGGTGCAGTCTCGGTTGAGAAAGAATTAAGGGCGCCGGGAGGGCACAGAAAGCTGAGTCACTCATTCCCAAACCCGGGTCGTTGAGGCCCTGGCATAAATTGCCTATACTCATGGGCTTGGTTGCGTGCCGGCTTTTGCTCGGGGCGTTGTTTCTAGACTTCCTGTAGACGAGGGCCTGCGACAATGAGTGATCTTATCCCCCCCCATGGTGGCTTAACGGAACCGGTTTGCTGCACCGTTGCCGAGGATGAGATCAAGGCTTTCGAGGCCGAAGCCGCGTCGCTGCCAAAGGTTCCGGTATCAGATGCCGATCTGTCGACCGTTTATCGTTTCGGCGATGGGGGGTTGAGCCCGTTGACGGGTCCGATGGATTCGGCCACCTACCAGCGTGTTCTCGACGAATCGGTCATCGAACACGACGGCAAACTGTATGCCTGGACGATCCCGATGTCGCTCCCGGTCACCACGGAAATGGCTAATTCGCTGTCGGCTGGCACGAAGGTGGCGTTGGTCAATAGCGGCGGTGATGTTGTCGCGACGCTAGAAATCAACGACGTCTTCGCTTGGGACAAAGAAGCGTATCTGAAGAGCGTCTACCTCACGGACCGCACCGATCATCCTGGGGGCGATATGGTTCTCAAGGGTGACGCCGACAATACCCATCTCATCGGCGGCAACATTCGCGTTCTGCCGCAACCCAAACATCCACAGTTCGGCAAATATGTGCTCTCACCCCGAGAAGTTCGCGCGCTGTTGCGTGAGAAGGGCTGGGACAAGGTTGTCGCCTTCCAAACGCGTAACCCGCTGCACCGGGCACACGAGTATGCGATGGTCTACGGTTTGGAAACCTTGATTCGTGCCGGGCACAACGCGGGGGCCTGCTTGAACCCGTTGATCGGCGAGACCAAGGGCGACGACGTACACGCTGATGTTCGCATGCATACCTATGAAACGCTGCTCAATGACCGTGCGGTCGGTGATGGAGACAGCGACGCGGAATTGTGGAGCAAACGGGGCGAAAGTGTACCCGAGCGGGTCATTCTGTTGGGTCTGGACATCAAGATGTTCTACGGCGGACCGAAAGAAGCCGTGATGCACGGCATCTATCGCCAGAACTATGGTTTCACGAACATCGTGATCGGGCGTAAACATGCCGATGCCCCCTACCACGATGGCTCGGCCATTTGGGGCGACTTCGACGCGCAGGAAATCTTCAACAACCTGGCGGGCGACCTAGAGATCAAGCCGATCAACGTTGGCTTCGCGGCCTTTTACGAGTCGCTCGGTCGCGTCGATCTGATGGAGAACCACAAGGACGAGAAGCCGGTGTTCATCTCTGGCAAAGCCGTTCGCAAGACGCTGCAAGAAGGCGAGCAGGTCGATCCGCGGATCATGCGCGAGAGCACCTCCAAGATCTTGTCCGAGGCCATGTCGTCGCACGTCGGATAAGACGTCAAGCGAGCCAATAAAGCGGGCTCAGATGTAATACATGTCCGCGTCTTTGGATCGTGCCTGTTCGAGCAATTCGGCGAAGGTGACCGAATCGAGCACCTGTTGCTGCGCCTGGGCGGCGGTGCTCCACGTTTGGCACAGCACCTGCATGGCGGATGAATCACAGTCTGGTGGCGATTGTTCGGCCTTACCTTCGATGGCCTGCATCACTTGGCCAAGCGTTACATCGCGGGGCGAAACGTTCAGCCGATAGCCCCCCGCCGCACCGCGGGTGCTGGAAATGAGCCCCGTGGCTTTGAGCTGCAACAGAATTTGCACCAAGAACCGAGACGGAATTGCGTGGTGCTCGGCAATCTCGCGGACACGAACCGGCTCGGACGAATCGTAGTTAGCGGCCAGCTCCAGCATCGCCAGACAGGCGTATTCCGTCTTGGCTGATATCTTGGCCATCAATCGTCCGCCGTATGCAATCCGCACTCGGTCTTGCCCGAGCCGCTCCATCGCCCGGCCCGTTCATCTTCGCCGAACTGCACCATGCGAGTACACGGTTGGCAACCAATGCTGGTGTAGCCCTGATCGTGCAACGTGTTGTAGGGAATGTTCTCGTCGGTGATCAACTTCCAAACCTGCTCTTTGGTCCAATTGGCCAACGGGCTGATCTTCACTAAGCCGAACTTCTTATCCCAACCCACGATCGGTGCTTTCGCGCGATGGCTGCTTTGGTCGCGGCGGATGCCACTCATCCAGGCGTCCAGTTCTCCGGCGGCCTGCTGTAGGACCTTGATCTTGCGATCGAAGCAGCACTGATTGGAATCGGTCGCGTGAACCGGACCGCCATGCAATGCTTCGTATTCCTCGACCGACAACTCCGGCTTGCGGAGTTCGACCTCGATACCATACCGCTTAGCAATGCGGTCGCGGAGATCGAGGGTTTCTTTGAATTGATAGCCCGTGTCGAGATTGAAGACGTAAGTCTCCGGCGCAATGGTCGCCAACAAGTGCAAAATGACACAGCCCTCAGGCCCAAACGCGGTAGCCATACCGAACCGTGGCGCGTAGTTCTCCGACGCCCAACCAATGATCTCTTGCGGAGTTGCCTCCTCCAACTTCCCGCTGGCTTCGGCCAGTTCGGCAAGCATTTCATCACTCGGAGATTGTGTGTCTGGCTCCGGCGATGCGGCGACAGGTTGATCGTCGGGGTGGAGAACCTTGAGCTCAACACTCCTCAGCGTCGAATCGGCCCGGGCCATGGCTGCCTCGTTGGAAACTGCGTGATCCGTGACAGAAATCGGCTTCGCCAGCGGTGTCATGGGATGAGCCTCGGCAGCAGCGGTGAGGATTTGGTCGAGAATAAGAAACTTGATCGCCACAATGATAACTATGTTTATCATATAAGTCAAGTATAGGTCGTTTCCCAATGACTCGTATCGACCGCCAGCGTGCGAGTCTATAGCCTTTACCGGTCCTATCGCTGGGCCGGATCGTAGTTTTTCAACCATCGTTCGACGCAAGTTGTTGGGGCATTAAGGCTTGACTCACACGCTATCACCCCTCACCATCGCGGATGCGACTTGTAAATCAAGCTGGCAGCGACCTGTCCGGGGTGGTTCACACGACGCCCCACTTGGTGGTCAAAGCTCCGAAACGGGAAGACAAGATGGCCGAAGCGACCTTTCTCGCGGCAGACTTAGGTGCCTCCAGCGGGCGGATCGTGGCGGGACGGTTCGATGGCAACCGGCTCGAACTCGACGAGATTCACCGGTTCCCCAACGGGCCGGTCGCCGTCGGGGGCACGATGTACTGGGACGCTTTGGCCCAATGGCGTGAGATTCAAGACGGGCTCCGCAAAGCCTCGGATCGTTATCCCAACCAAATCAAGAGCGTTGGGGTCGACACCTGGGGCGTCGATTATGCGCTGCTGACGCGCGATCATGAGCTACTGGGAAACCCCGTCCACCATCGCGACCGCCGCACCGATGGTGTCATGCAACAGGCGTTTGAAACGGTGCCCCGCGATAAGATCTTCGCCGCCACCGGGCTTCAGTTCTTGCCGTTCAACACGCTGTTTCAACTGCTGGCCATGCGACAGGCCAACTCGGCCATGTTGGAAGTTGCCGACGCATTGCTGATGATGCCCGACTTGTTCCACTGGATGTTGTCTGGCGAGATGGCGACTGAGATGACCAACGCCACGACCACGCAGTTCTTCGATCCGCAGCGCGGTTGCTGGGCCACCGAATTGCTCGATCAGTTCGAGTTGCCGACAGAAATCTTGCAAGACATTGCACCACCGGGAACGCGGTTGGGGCACTTGCGACACGATGTGGCAGAAGCCACGGGGCTGCACCATGTGGATGTTGTACTGCCCGGCACACACGATACGGCCAGCGCCGTGTTGGCCGTGCCGGCAGCTCGGGCAGCGAGCGAACAACCCGATTGGTGTTACATCAGCTCTGGCACTTGGTCGTTGATGGGGGTCGAACTCCCCACCCCGCTGGTGAACGATCGTTGTTCGCAGTTCAACTTCACCAACGAAGGCGGCGTCGGCGGTACCACGCGACTGCTCAAGAACATTGCCGGCTTGTGGCTGGTACAAGAATGTCGCCGCGCCTGGGCGCTGTCGGGCCGCGACTACTCGTGGGACGACCTTACGCGGCTGGCCGCATCCGCGCCGCCGAGGTCCGCCCTGGTCGACCCCGATGCGACAGACTTCTTGGCACCCACGGATATGCCCAACGCTATTCAAAGTTACTGTCGCCGTAGCAACCAAAAGGTTCCCAACGACGAAGGCGCGATCATCCGCTGTGCCGTGGAGAGCATCGCCTTGAAGTGCCGCTATGTGCTGGGGATGCTCGAAGAACTGACCGGCGGCCACATTGAGACGATCCACATCGTCGGCGGAGGAACACAAAACAGGCAGCTTTGTCAGGCCACGGCCGACGCCTGCGGTCGGCGCGTGTTGGCAGGCCCCGTCGAGGCAACCGCGATCGGCAACATCATGATGCAAGCGATTGCCTCGGGAGCTGTCGGCTCGATCAGCGAAGCCCGAGCTGTCATTCGTACATCATTCCCACTGGTCGAATACGAACCTCAAGAGGGCGCCGCCTGGCAAGAGGCATTCGAGCGGTTCAAGCGGCTCGTTGAGACGGCTGGGGAAATGTAGATACGATCGGTCAAGAAGGTTTGAAAATTGGACGAACCGTAAACAACAAGCCATAATCATGGCTTCAATCCAATTGTGAAAGGCACACGAACATGGCTGGAAAGTCTCTGAGCATAGTGATTGCCGTGGGTTTGATCATTGTCGTCGCATTCGCGATATTCGCCAACCAGTCGATGAAGCGTATCGACCAACTGGAAAAACGTCTTGCTCAAGTGGAATCGGGGATCGCGCAGCCAGTCGCGGTACCGGCGGTACGCTGGCTACAGCCAAGTCAACGCGTCACGCCAAAAGCAACGATTCCAAACCGACTGGATAGTGGCGTGCCGAGAAACTGGCGAGGATTCGAGTTTAACGGGCAAAACGTCTACATCGTTCCTTGTGGGTCGAATGGATCCGAGTGGGTCGCGAAGCGACGTTAGCAGCCTGTTGAATCACTCTATTTGGCCCCGCCTCGCGCTCGACGTGCACCGGCAGCGCGGTAAGTGTTGATGCCTCAATGAACCGCCAACACCTCTTCTTGTCACTCAGGTTCCCAAGGATTTCGGGCAAACCCAAAACTGATGGTGTACGATAGACCCCTGCCAAGCTATGTGTTGCTGATGCATTGGCAATTCGCGAACTTGAAGCGTCGGGGGACACGATCATGCACCGCATTCATCGCCGCCACTTTCTTGCAACCACCGCCGGTGCTTTTACGGCGGCGACAATCTCCCCGGCACTCGGCGATCCGCCGCCGGTCGAGAACCCCCGCGCAACCGACGGCGACTCGCGACATGAGCCCGACTGGGACCAGCGACTAACGGTCACCGTGGGTACCGACCGTGGCGATCTCATCGGGCAAGACGACAAAGTCGTGCAGGCGGCGCTCGACTATGTCGCTCGCTTG
>CAZNXE010000278.1:0-993 GCA_964576465.1 uncultured Planctomycetaceae bacterium | reverse complement strand
GTGCAGGTATTTCCCGGTACGTTTACGTTTCGTAACGCGGTTCATCTTCCCAAAAATGTGCGGCTCCGCGGGAGTGGACCCGAGACCACCTTCACCAAGATCGCTTCCGAAAAAGTCGCCTTCGCCGAAGACTCCGACTGGTATGACCGCGAGATCACTCTGGCAGATGCCGCGGGGTTTCGCGTGGGCGATGGTGTCGTGCTGACGGCAACCAACGTGGATAACGGGAGCCGGGAAGTTCTCAAACGAACGCTAGTGGCCCGCTCGGGCAATCGCTTCAAGCTCGATCAAGGGTTGCGTCGCAACTTGTGGCTCTCGGGCAAACCTCACTGTGCGTCGTTGTTCCCGTTGCTCACGGGGCTGAACACGGCCGATGTGGTGATCGAAAACCTTCAGCTCGACGGCAACTTGGCGAACAACGAAAATCTTAATGGCAACCATGGCGGAGGGATCTTTTTTCAAGACAGCCAGCGGCTCACGTTTCGCGACGTGACGTCGGGCAACTACAACGGGGACGGCATCAGCTTTCAAATCTGTCACGATGTAACGGTCGAGAACTGCCATTGTCACGACAATGCCGACCTGGGGGTCCATCCCGGCTCAGGCTCGCAACGGCCCGTGCTTCGAGGCAACCGGCTCGAAAGAAATTCCATTGGGCTGTTCTGGTGTTGGGGCGTGAAGTTTGGGCTGGCCGAACACAATCAAATCTCGGGCAACCGGCGGTTCGGCATCTCGATCGGCCACAACGACACCGACAACGTGATGCGGCACAACAAGATCACCGACAGCGGCGAGATCGGCATCCACTTTCGCAACGACGAACGGGGCCGCGACTTCTGGGCGAATCGCAATGTGGTCGAGCACAACCACATCGTCGACAGCGGCGGATCCGACGGCGTGGCAATCGACGTCCAGGGGAAAACCCACGATGTACGCTTTGTAGAAAACGAACTTCACGAGACTCGCCGCCCGATGAATCGCACCGGCATCCGC
>CAZNXE010000277.1:0-7843 GCA_964576465.1 uncultured Planctomycetaceae bacterium | reverse complement strand
ACAGAGATGCGGCAGTGAGGCAGGACAATCTTGCCCGGCAGGCTATGGCCCGACATTTATATATCTTGGCAATGGCGTTGCGCAACAAGAACGCGCCGACAACAAACCCATTACCTTCTGACAAGAATGTTACTGCTCGCGAACTGGCCCAATGGGCGATCAACGTCGTCGACTTCCGCGATAGTGATTCGATCATGACGGGGTTCGAGTATGACACGGAGCCTTTCGATGCAGATGGATGGAGTGTCGACGGTGATCTTACTTCGGACGAAGGTGGAGATCGCGAGGTCGCTTGGGGTTGCGAACGTCCTGAGTTGTTAATTACCGAGACGCTTGCCGGACATGATCGCGGGACCGATGATGATGCCGCGAACGGCGGGACTGCTGCGTCGGGCGACTCAGGAGGTAACTACGATCAAGTTGCCCGGCCTGATGGTTGGTTGATGATCGAGCTTTACAACCCACAGTCGAACACGGTGCCCAATCCGGCAGAACTGTATGATGACGATGGCTTGCTCTTAAGTAAGACATCGACCCCGGGCGGCGCGCCGGTGTGGCGGATGGCGTTTGGTAGGCCCGACCCGACGAATCACCCGTTGTACGACGATACCGATCCCATTCGATTCGACATGCGTCACGAGCCAGTGCTCAACAACCCGTCGGGCGAAGCCGGCGCCGCAGGCAACATCGAACGCACGGTGTACTTCACTTTGTCAGCCCCAAGTCGAGGCGATGCTGGAGTGGAGTATTATCGCAGTGCAACGGCAATGGACGACAAGGTAAGTGTTGGTCCCGGTCGTTACGTTGTGATTGGTACCAAGGGTGTTCAGGCAAACGGAACGGCCGTCAACAACATCACCGTTGGTCGGCACTTCATGGGTGGTGCCAGTCGACCAAGAATCAACATGGGAGTTGCCGGCAGCACGGCTGTTGGCGTACCCAACCTACTGGATGTCACACTCGATGGGATGGGGATGACGGATCCGTATCCCAAATACACTGGCAGCCCACAAGGGAATCCCGGTACGACAGATGAAGCGATCCGACCGCCGGTCTCCGTCATCATCGACGAGCCGTTTGCCAGCAATCCGATGCAAGGACAACGACTTAGTATTTCGGAACCTTTTGCAGGTTATGGGAAGGATCCGGGGCCTCTTGCCACGGCACCCACTGATGATCCGTGGGACTTCACTGAGGACGAACCATGGTTCGGCGCGGTCAATGGGCAACCGGAGTACGAAACAACGCAACTTGGTGCCTACAGCCGTGTCTACCTTCAGCGGCTGGCAAACCCGACGTTGGCGTTTGACGCTGACACGAATCCCTACCTAACCGTCGACAGCATGCCGATCGATTTGTGGGTCTACAACAGCTCGGCTGTAGTTGCAGGTGGAGCCGAAGTGCCAACTCCCATTCGCTCGCGCGAGCGGATTGGAGATGCGACGAATGAAAACGTGCAGGACACCAATACCAACATCTGGCGGCAGTGGGCTGACGATGAGACAGCGGGTGTCGGCAATGGCCCGACTCCGAATAACGGCGATCTCCAGCACACGCTGGGATATTTAAACTCGGCATGGCATCTAGGCGCTACAGCCGATCATCGGTGGTGGACCCCTAAGCGATTCCAGACCGACAATCCGCAGGCGCTTGACGCTGCATACTCGTTTGTCGGAGGAGACGAGGACTTTTACACGGGAGCACCACGGACGCCCGCGCCGTGGCTTGCTTGGAACAATCGACCGTTTATCAGCAAGTATGAGTTGATGATGGTTCCCAAGAGTAGCCCGGCGGAGTTGCTGGCTGAGTTCTCGGTGCGAAATCCCATTACTGATCCCTACGGGAATGCCACCCAAGAACAAGAAGGTGAATTCAACGGAGACTACGACGCAAACACCGTCACGCACTTGCTGAACTTCTTCCACACAAGCGACAAGAACGGTGCGGGTACGACGCCAGCAAACGATCTTTATCGCATCTTCGAGTTTGTCGATGTGCCGTCGCGTTTCTCGGGCACGGAAGAGATGCTGGACCCCCAGACGTTTCAATCGCAGGTGGGCGTGGCGACGAATGCCGTTTTTGGCTGGCGAGATATAGACCCAGATCCTGGGGTAACGACGCTTCAACGAAACTTCGCCCCGCCGTTTAACTATCTTTCGCGGTACCGGGAGCCGGGCAAGATCAATATCAATACGATCTTCGACACCGACGGTTCCACGTGGGAAGCGATCCTGGGTGGCTTTAACGGATATTCAGGTGCCCCAAACTGGCAGGCGATCATCGCCAGTCGGCGCGGATATCCTGGTAGTGGGCTTGTCGATGCATCAGGCAATCCTGTTCTGGACGCGACCAAGCCGACAATGTTTGCCCGACCGTTTCGCTCTTTCAGCGGCGGCACGTTTGTTCCGACGGATGATCTAAAGCACGAGGGTATTGAGTCCACGCTGTTGCGAAGTGATCCTACGGCAGCTCCGAAGGATCCGCTGTTCGCGTTGACGTCGGCTTCAGCCAATACCAACACTGAGAAGAACCCCTTCTTTCGCTATCAGTTGATCAACCGCTTGCCGAATATGGTGACGACGCGGTCGAATATTTATGCGGTGTGGATTACCGTTGGGTACTTTGAAGTTGAGCCGGTCGACAAGCAAGACTACATCAACAACAGGGGATACTCGCCGGAGGAAGTTGACCGGGTCTTCCCGGATGGCGTGCGGTTAAAGGGGGAGTTGGGGTCGGATACGGGGGAGATTGAGCGGCATCGGGCGTTTTATATGGTCGATCGGCTCGTGCCGGTGGCGTTCGAACGTGGCAAGACCCACAACACCCGAAAGACAATCCGCCTGCGGACGATGATTGAGTAGTATGGATGTAGCCAAAGGTGGTGCGTCCGCGCTCCGCTTGACGGCACCCTACACGCTGGCAGAGTTTTGTAGGTCATCGCACCCCGTGCGTGACAAGCTGGTGGTCGGGTTGTCTGACAATCATTTGTCACGCACGGGGTGCGTGACCTACCTCCTCGCTCTTATGGGCGATCCGTGGCGGTGATGAGCGAACCGATTGCCTACTCTCGTGGTCGTTATGTCCCGCAGTCGCGGGCGGCGGTTTCGTTGTTCGATGCCGGCTTCATTCTGGGGGCGACGGTCACCGAGCAACTGCGAACGTTCGACGGGCAACTCTTCCGCACGGCCGAACATTGGCGGCGGCTTGCCCGATCGCTGGAGATCGTCGGCATTGATGCGGGCATGTCGGGCGATGAGCTTGACGCAATCGCAAGTCGTCTCATCGAGCAAAACATGGCGTTGGATCCGCCCGGCGGCGAGCTTGGCCTTGGGGTGTTCGTCACGCCGGGGCCACATGCGGCGTTGACGCAAGGGCCACCGCCAGGACCGACTGTTTGTCTCTATACCTATCCACTGCCGTTTCAGCGGTGGGCTGCTGCCTATGAGGAAGGCGTGGCGACCGTCACTTCAACGGTGCGGCAGGTTCCGGGCGAGTGCTGGCCGGCCGAGATGAAATGCCGCAGCCGAATGCACTACTATCTGGCCGATCGCGAAGCGGCACGCATCGAACCGGGGGCACGTGCGATCTTGCTGGATGCGGACGACTGCATCTCCGAGACATCGACAGCCAACATCTTGCTCTATCGCGAAGGCGAAGGACTTATCTCCCCGCCCGATGAATCGATCTTGCGTGGGATCACGCTCGGGTTTGTCGTTGAATTGGCGTCACGACTTGGAATCACGTTCCATCGACGGGCGATTCCCGTGGGAGAGATCGAGACGGCCGACGAGATGTTGCTCCTCAGCACGCCTTCGGGCATTCTGCCAGCGGTGCGGTGGAACGGCCGCCCAATAGGAACCGGCCAACCGGGGCCTGTTTATCGAAGATTGCTGGCTGCATTCAGCGAATCGGTCGGCGTCGACATCGCAAGCCAAGCGCGGAATGCCGTGGCTGATTAGCTCGCGAAAAAACGGCCGCCCGTCGCGAAACAACTTTGCGACGAGCGACCGGTGATTAAGAGAGGCCGGTGGGAGTCGAACCCACTTTGACCGGGTTGCAGCCGGTTGCCTAGCCGTCTGGCTCCAGCCTCTTCGTGTGCCGCCCCTTTCCGCCCCGGGCGTCCACTGCCTAATTCATCGGTAGGCGCGGTTGTGACACTTGAGCGGGAATTCCAAGCCGCTTTTCGGATCTTTGCTTCCAGATAGTGACTCCGCGGGAAACGTTGCATTTGACGAGCGACGCTTCGAGACGCACGTTTTAGGAGCACCGAACTCCTTTTGCCCAAACAGGTTTTGCCGAGAAATGGTCATGATTCGCCGAAGATCGAACCGGGGTCGCCGCCGTGGCGCCACGCTTGTGCTGATTGCCTTGATGATGGTTGCGTTGTTGGGCATGGTCGCCTTTGCAACAGACATCGGCTACATCGTTTTGGTTCGCACCCAGTTGCAAGTTGCCGCCGATGCGGCTGCCATGGCTGCTGGCAGTGTGATGGGCAACGAGCGGGATGAGATCATCGCCACCGCACGACAATTTGCCGAACCGAATATCGCCGGCGGCAAGAACGTCGCGCTGGTCGATTCCGATGTGGAATTCGGTACCTGGGACTCCGCGACACGCCGATTCACGCCGACTGGCCAAGTTGGCAACGCCGTGCGTGTGACGTGCCGCCGAGATGCTACGAACCCCAATGGCGAATGTCCGCTGTTCTTCGCCCGAGTGTTTGGCAACCAATCGTTTCAGATGAGGGCCGAAGCCGTGGCGATGGCCAACCCGCGTGACATTGCATTCGTGGTCGACCTGTCGGGGTCGATGAACGACGACACCGAGCCGGCTTGGGCAACCGATGCGATCAATTCAACATTCTCCGGGCAGGGATTCGGCAACGTTGGCAATCCGCTGGCGCAGGAGTTTTACGACGACTTCTCATTTGGCTCCTTTCCCGGGACGCTGGAGTACATTGGTGCCCCGTTGGGAGTTGGACGCAACAAATGGGCCTACTCGGAGATGACCAAGAACGGCGGCCCCTTGAGTGGCGGTTCGCTTGCGGCGCAGTATCGTGTTCGCAATGGCGACAACGAGAGCGTGCGGAAGCAAAAAGCCTATCGCTGGATGATCGATTTTCAGATCGCCCGAGTCATGCCTGCGGCCGTTCCAGCACCTAACAGCGCGACGAACTATGCCTACTGGGAAAAGTACCTTGACTACATTCTGCGCTCCGTGAAGATCGCGCCTCCGAAACCACCGAAACCACCAAAGCCACCAAAACCGCCAGGCGGTGGCGGTGGCGGAGGTGGCGGAGGCGGAGGCGGTGGAGGAGGAGGCGGAGGGCCGAAGCCGCCACCGGTTGGAAAGTTGCAGTCGCCCGGTACCGCGGTTGACTGGCTGGCACTTTGGGAGCAGCCCGATGCAACGGCCTTCTCGCTCGACGATCGCCAGTCGTTGGCCTTTGCATCGCCGGGAGTTTCGCCGCTTGGCCTTTCGGTGAACTATATGGGGCTATTGTCCGGACGTGGTACTCCGCCGATCAACCGTGGACGCATTCCACCGAGTCAAGATGGCGATCGAATTCACAGGTTCAACAATCCGAATAAGAGCACCTTCCCTTCGGCCCGGCGACCCTATCAATATCGCAACTGGATCGGCTATTTTACCTACGTGCAGTTCATGCTCGATCATGGCCGCGATTTACGCCCGGTGGGTGGGCAATATGTTCCGCTGTCGACCAACAGCGACGATTGCCCTTACCACAGTGAGGACACGGCCGGGGGGAGCTTTGATTTTCCGCCTCGCGAGCAACCGACCCATGCGGTGCGTCGCGCACTCATCGCGGCAATCGAGATCGTCCGCGACCGGAACTCCACGCTTCCCGACCCCAATCAAGGCGACAAGGTATCGATCATCAGTTTCGACACGCTCTCGGGCGCGGGACCGGTGATCGAGCAGCCGTTGACGACCGACTTCCAGCAGGCAATGCAATCGTGCACGGAACTGCAAGCCGTGGGCGACAAAGGCGCGACAACCGCCACTGATGCCGGTTTGGCGTTGGCCCGCACCCACTTGGCCCCCGCGGGCGTGGGAGGGGCCGGTCGCGAGAACACGAACAAGATCGTCGTGTTGCTGACCGATGGCGTTCCCAATCTGTATTCCAGTTCAGCATCGGACATCAATGATTTTATCAGCCAGAACCCGAGCGCGAACTTTTATGACAACGGTGCCTATTGGTACGATGCGGCGCTGATGCAAGCCTCGGCGATGCAACAACAGCGCTGGGAGATCCATCCCGTGGGAGTTGGGCTGGGGACCGACTACGAATTCATGGATCGCCTTTCGCGGATGGGCAACACGGCCGACGCTTTAGGCCAAAGCGCGCGCGGGAGCGGTAACCCGGCGGAGTACGAACAGCGATTGACCGAGATGTTCGAAAAGATCATCACAAATCCCCGGGCGCGGCTTGTGCAGTAGCGGGGCGGAACAGTCGTACAAGGCACACGATTGGCGATTGATCGTCGGTGATGTCCGGCAAGCTTTACCAATCGCCGCCGGAGAGGATCTTATCGACTTCTGCCGCGGAGGGTGCTCGTCGCTGGCCTGTGGCGATGCTTTCGTACATGATGTCATTGGCGTCGCCCGCGTGATCGTCGAGCCCGAGCAAGTGCCCGAATTCGTGCTCCAACACGCTTAGTAGATCGATCCCATCAGCCGCCGGACCAGAGTTGGCCGAGAGCCCGTTGGTGGCGAGCAGCTCATACTCTTCGTCGTCATCGGGCGTGGCGTCGATGAACCAACCGTAGCCGGCGGCGTCGATGTCGAGATAGACACGATCGCCGACAACCAACCCCAGCGTCGCGCCGGGAAGATCGGCAATTCGGATGTCGATCGACGAAAGCAGTTCGATTCCGTTGGCATCAAGACCGGCGGCCGCCCATTTGCCGGCCGCTTCGCTCAACACGGTTTGAATAGCGGCCGTTGTCAACGACGGTGCCGCGGTCGAAGTGGTGCTCGCGCCACCGGTGGCAACTATCGGTTGCACCGTTGCAGTCCACTTCCCTGCTAGGGGTACCCAACCGGCCTGACCGAAGTTGAAGGCCGGAACATCGGCGACTCCGGAGTCGTTCGAGTTGCGAAGGAATGTCGTCGCGGTGCCCGGGTTGTGTACGCCAACGGTGTCGGTGCCGTTGTTGTTCCAGTCGCCTACGAACGGTACCCAATTCGGAATACCGTAATTAAAGGCCGGCACACTGGCCACGCCAGAGTCGTTTGAATTGCGAAGGAAGAACGTGGCAGTCGCCGCGTTGTAGGCGCCGATGGTGTCCATGCCGTTGCCGTTCCAGTCGCCGGCGATCGGTACCCAATTCGGAATGCCATAGTTGAAGACCGGCACGTCGGCGACTCCGCCGGTGTTCGTGTTCTTCAAGAAGAACGTGGCCGTGGCGGGATTGTAAACGCCAATCGTATCGATCCCGTCGTTGTTCCAGTCACCGGCGATGGGCACCCATCCCGGCATCCCGAAGTTGAAGATCGTGTCCACCACGATACCGCCGGTGTTGGCGTTGATGAGGCGGAACTGGGCTGTGTCGGGGTTGTAAACGCCAACCGTATCGACCCCGTCGCCGTTCCAATCTCCAGAAATCGGAATGGCGTTATTGCCACCGATCAGATTAAACGGAGTGATGTCCGCGGCGCCAGAATCGTTCGAGTTGCGGAGGAAGAAGGTGTCAGTCGTCGGGTTGAACGCCCCAATCGTGTCGCCTAAGACAAGGCCTCCTTCTCCGACTAGCGGTGGCGTCATGATAAAGCTATAGAAGTCGATCAACTAACCGCGATTGAGATAGATGTTTTCGTT
>CAZNXE010000276.1:0-7855 GCA_964576465.1 uncultured Planctomycetaceae bacterium | reverse complement strand
TCCACCAACCCAACTTCGACCCACCCCAGCACCGCGCGAGCCCGTTCCTGCACCCTCCTGAAGCTCCGCAGTCCCACTGTTGATCTTGTCTACGAAAGCCTATGTTAAACTGAACGGTATGTGCAAAATCATGACACTTCGGCTCGATTGCATCGATCGACGCACATTCACAGCATGCGCTGTTACCCTTCTTTACGTAACGATTGCCGCCGCCGCTGACACCGGGTTGACCGTTTCGCAGGGCTTTGAAGTCACGCGGTTCGCGACCGATGAGTTGGCCCACGACATCTTTTCGATGACCATCGACGCACGGGGGCGGGTGGTGGTTTCGGGGCCGGGGTATGTCAGAACGCTGATTGATGATGATCACGATGGTCGGGCTGACCGTGCCGTGCAATTTTCTGATCTACCGAAGAGTGGCGCGCAGGGGCTTCTGTTCTTGGGTAACGACCTGCTTTACACGGGCGATGGCGGGTTGTGGTTGTTGCGAGACAAAGATGGCGATGGTGTTGCCGACGGATCGCCAGAGCGATGGTTGAAGCTGAACAACGCCGAGCATGGCGCCCACGCCATTACGATGGGCCCCGATGGTTGGGTCTATGTCATGTGCGGCAACAATGCCGGCATGAGCGCGGAGCAAGTGACTGATCCCGATTCACCGATCTCAAACCCGATCGCCGGTTGTGTGGTTCGCATTCGGGCCGATGGTACCCAAGTGGGCATTGTCGCCGATGGGTTCCGCAACCCTTACGATTTGGGGTTCAACTCCACGGGTCATCTCTTCACGGTCGACTCCGATGGCGAACGAAGTCATCACCTTCCGTGGTACACGCCGACGAGGATGTTCGACATTTCCTTCGGCGAACAACATGGCTGGGTACTGCCGGGCTGGCAACGAAGTTGGAGCCGCCCGGAAGAGTTCTTCGACAATGTCCCCCGCGTGTGCGAATTGGGGCGAGGCTCGCCAAGCGGGCTGGTGGTCTACCAACACCGGGCCTTTCCATCGCATTACCATGGCGGCGTCTTCACTGCTTGCTGGACGCTCGGGCGAGTCTACTTCGTCAAGCTCACTCCCAAGGGAGCAAGCTACAGCGGAGAGCCAGAAGTGTTTCTCGAAACCGCCGGCGATATTGGCTTTGCACCAGTCGATTTGGCCGTCGGGCCGCATGGTGACTTGTTCGTGGCGGTCGGTGGGCGTGGCACTCAAGGTGGTGTGTTTCGTGTGCGACATACCGAAGGCACACTTCAACCGACAACCAGCGATTTGTCAGTCGACAAGCTACTTAACGCCGAGCAACCTCTTAGCAGTTGGTCACGTGCTCAATGGTTGCCCTTGGCACATGCACTGGGCTCAGAAGAGTTGATCGATGTCGCGGGCGATTTGAATTCATCCTCAGGCCATTGGTCTTCGGCTCAGCGCATGCGGGCGATTGAAGTTCTTACTGAGCTTGATCCCCGTCGCATCGTTGATTTCGTTCATACACTTGACGTATCAGACGATCCACAAGTTGTTGCCCGAGCGGCATGGGCCATTTCACGCGCGTCTAATGTGATGCGTGCCGCGGATCTGGAGAAAGCTCGCACGGCATTGGCGGCGATGACTCACGCTAAAGATCTATTCGTGCAACGGGCAGCTTGGGCAGCGCTCTGTCTGATGAATGACCTCTCGGAGGAAATCCTCGGTCAGTTGGCATGGGCTTCAGCATTCGACTCAACATCGCGCCAGGTTCGTAGCGATGCGATCCGTACGGCAGAGCGATCGACCTCGGCCCCCGACATGATTATGGAGCAGATCGACGCGTTGCCGGCAACATCCAGAACCGGGCGTTTGTACTCATCGTTGTTGTGGACACATCAGGGTGACGATTCACCGGACAACACTGAAACACCCGACGCCGAGATTCAGAAATGCTTAACGCTCCTTACGAGATGCAATGATCCCAGCGTCCGTTTAGAGATCATCCGTCTGATCGAGCGATGGCTTGGTGATATTAATGCGTTCGTCAAAGATGATTTACTCTCCAGCGGATACACGCTCGGGCAACTCGACGCCATCAGCCCCGCGACACGGCAGGCAATTGCGGATTCACTGATTGCGATCTTTCCCACTGATGAAGCCAACCTGGACCGTGAGGTTGCCCGGCTGATGGCGATGATTGCAGTGGAGAGCCCCGCGGTGCTTGATGCGATCTCCATGAAGTGGACGCCCGAGAGTTCGCCCGTGGATGACGTGCATTATTTGACGGTCCTCTCAAAGCTGGGCGGCACACGTCCCCGCCCCGTCACCCAACGAACCGCCACCGCCTTGGTCAATCTTCACGAGAAACTGGAGGCTCGCCATTGGTATCCAAGCCGCGAATGGCCCACATGGGTAGCCGGCGTGTTTGTCGCTCTTGTCGAACGAGACGCCGCGTTACCGGTGGCATTGGTGGCCAATCCATCGTTCGGTCGCCCTGACCATGCGATGTTTGTGCTTCACATGTCGAAAGATCAGAAAGAGATTGCAGCACAGCGACTCTACGATCGATTGGGCGCCGCAGACGACGAAGAGACTTCGCAGGCGTGGACCGCGACCCTGGTCGAAGCCCTTTCGGTCCTTCCGGACGACATCTTGTTCCCGCGGCTGCGCGAGGTGTGGGACGAAGGGCTGCTACGCGATGCGATCGTTGGCGTGCTTGCTCGAAGTCCATTACTTGTTGATCGACACCGATACCTTGCAGCGCTCGAACGATCCCAACCGGCGATCGTTGAAGCGGTGGTTGAACCGTTGCTGCAACTCACGACAACCGCGCCGACCGAGGATGTCGCGATTGCCATCCGCCGGCTACGTCGTTCCTGCCTCTCCGTCGGAAGTCGACCCGCCACCGACGACAAACAGGCTGCTGCCAAGTATCGCCGTGGGGTTGCCGAACAACAGCCGATGCGGCAGCAGCTCGACCGGCTTTTGCGACACTGGTCAGGGCAAGATTTTGAGATTTCCGAACACGACGGGCTCGATCTGCTCGATCAATATCGACCTTGGTTCACGTGGTTCGGCGAGACCTATCCCGATAGCGCCGATGAAATCCTCGTGGTAAGCACCACGACCACATCTTGGGCCTCTCGCATGGAGGACGTTGATTGGTCGACTGGTGAAGTCGGGCGGGGACAAATCGTTTATCGGCGAAAGGCGTGCAATCAGTGTCACGACGGTAACTCGCGATTGGGGCCAGAGTTGGCGCCCGCCGTGAAGCGTTTTTCGCGCGACGATCTGTTTGCCGCCGTGATCAATCCTAGTGCAAACATTTCGCCGCAGTATCAAGGCGTGCAGGTGGTTACCCGTGCCGGTCGGGTTTACCAAGGGCTGCCAGTTTACGACTCGCCCGAGGGACTGTTGTTGCGAACCGGCCCCGAGACAACCGTTCGCCTGACGGGCGATGAAATCGAACTACGCCAGCCAAGCACGCAGTCGTTCATGCCACAAGGGCTGCTCGATGATCTCAGCGACGACGAACTGGCCGATTTGTACGCCTATCTGCGCTCGCTTCGTTGACCGGCATAATCTGGCCAGCGAAGACGAATCGTTCGTCTGTACCCGTTCATTCGTCAATGGTTGTCACCACTCAACAAATTTCCGAGCCCGCCCAGGATCGATCCTTCGCCTTTGCTGCCGCCCGACTGCGGTGCGTTTGCCAGAATTCGACCGGCGAGACGGGTGAACGGGAGCGACTGCAACCACACATCGCCAGGGCCGGTGAGCGTGGTAAAAAAGAGCCCTTCGCCGCCAAACAATGTGTTCTTGATACCGCCGACGAACTGGACGTCGTAATCAACCGACGGCTCCAGCGCCACTAAGCAGCCCGTATCGACCTTGAGCAATTCGTCGGGCTTGAGGCGTCGATGCACCAGCGTTCCGCCAGCGTGAACCATCGTCAGCCCGTCGCCGGTTAGCCGCTGCATGATAAACCCTTCCCCGCCGAAGAGCCCCACGCCGATCCGCTTTTGAAACGCGATCCCGATTTCGACCCCTCTGGCCGCACAGACGAACGAGTCTTTCTGGCAGATCAGTTCTCCGCCCAACTGGGCAAGGTCCATGGGCACGATCTTGCCGGGGTATGGCGCGGCGAAGGCCACCTGTTGCCGCCTGGACGACGTGTTGAAAAACGTGGCCATGAACAGCGATTCGCCGGTCAGCAGCCGTTTGCCGGCTGACATGAATTTGCCAAGCAAGCCGGAGTGAGCAACCGCCGGGTCGCCCATCACGGTTTCCATCTCAATGCCGGCGGTCATGTACATCATGGCGCCTGCCTCGGCGATGACCATCTCATTTGGGTCAAGCGTGATGGAAACATACTGCATCTCCTCGCCGAAGATCTCATAGTCGATCTCATAGTCGATCTCGTCGGCCATCTGGTCAGCAGGCGGAGGAGGCGGGTCGCCATCGCCACGAAATCGTTCAACGATCGCAGGCACGTGGCGAGCCTCAATCCAACTGGCCGCGCCGGGGCCATACACTAGCGTTCGCAGTTCTTTTTCAGAGGAGATCTGCTCGATGAGTTCATCCAGCGACATTGGTCCCTGAGGATCTTTCCCACGGGAATAGTACCACGTTGCATGAGTAGTCATTCGGTTGTCTCCAAGGCTGGATGACATGTGGTCATCTATAAGCCGTGTTCGTCGGCGATCAAAGAATATTGTGCCCTGTTGGAGGGGTCGCAGCGAGACAAAAGACACAAGATGGCCCGAGATGGCGGCACCGCATCCTTTTTCGCCAGCCGAGGGAAGCCTACAATGGGCGTGTTGTGGGGCAAATACGCAAATACATTGAGCCGCCGAGAGCAAGAAGGTCATCCGCGTGAGCATCGAACACCCTACCGCGTTTCGACCTGAAACGTACGCGAAGTTTCAGGATGACAAAATGGGAAAGGCGACCCTGTTTCAGTCGCCGCGGCTGCTTGTTGGGCTCAATTGCTTCGAGCCAGGGCAGGAACACGCACTGCATGCGCACGAAGGCATGGATAAGGTGTACCATGTGCTGTGTGGTGAAGGAGAGTTCACACTCGAAGGACAAAACCAACCGATGGAGCCGGGCATGATGTTGATTGCCCCTGAGGGCATCGCGCACGGCATCCGCAACACGGGTGATCAAAGGCTGGTGGTGTTGGCCGTCTTGGCACCTTCACCCTAATACTCGCACACTGCATGACCCACGGCAGCGTCATTTTCAATCGATGCAGGACAGTATCATGAACGGACCCATCGATATCATGGCGATCATCGCCATTGTCGGCACCGGGATCAACCTGATCGCCCTGATGCAAGGCTTTGTCGTTCGTCGTTTGGCCGGCGCAACGCTGGTTGATTTGGGACAGTCGGCCCTCGGCAAGTTCTGGGAACTGGCCGTCATCGCCATCTTCATCGTTCCGATTGGCTTGATCTTTACACAGCCGATGCCAACGGAGACGCCCACGCCCAAGTTTGGCGAACGTCGCTTCACCTCTGAAGAAGTTCGCGCCAGCAAGATTAGGGCCGATGTGCTGAGGCGCGGCGTACCGAACGGATTGTTTGTCCTCTCGCTCATCCTGGCACACGCCAAGGGCATTCGACCCGGTCGCCGTGAATTTGCTGAGAACGGACTCATTGTCGGTGGCTGGCAGGTGCGAAAGTGGGATTCGCTAACATCGTTTTCCTGGGTCGAAGGCCCTCCAACGCGACTCACCATGCGGTTCGATGGACCCTCGCAAAACATCACAGTGCCGGGGGGCCACACCGAGGCGATCGACCAACTATTGCGGAAGCACATTCCCGGCGAAGATCGTCTCCAAACCGTCGGCTAGATGCCATCCCGGCTATGTCTACCCGGAAGGATGCATCAACCGATGGCGCTCATCAAGAAAACCCTACTAACGTTCGCTTTCATCGCCGCCGTGTTGGCTGCTGGTTCGGCTGCACGGGCGGATGAAAAACGCGAGTTGGTCAAACAATATCGGGTCATCTTCAACTGCGATGGTCATGCTGTGTGCAAGGACGCAGATGGCGACTTGAACCAGTGGATCGAGAACCTGTTCGGACCTCTGGAGAAGAGCCACGTCGAGGCTTTGTTCTGGTGCGACGGAGCGGGGGGGAATACGGCTAATTACGAAAGCGACGTGCTCGAATCAACCGGCGGGCGCATAGGCAAGCCACGTCCATGGGTTCAAAAACTGCTGGGCGAAGGACACGACCCGCCGGAGATCGTCGTGCGGGAAGCAAAGAAGCGAGGGCTGGACGTATTCTACTCGTTTCGCATTAACGACATTCACGATTCGTTCACGCCCGACGAGTTGGCCACATTCAAAGTCGAGCATCCCGAATGGCTGATCGGCGAACAGAAGTATGGTGACGTGACCAGTTTTCGCACGCCCCTCAACTTCGCGATCCCGGAAGTTCGTGCGTTGAAGTTTCGCGTGATCGAAGAACTCTTTCAGAAATATGATTTCGATGGGCTGGAGATCGACTTTCTGCGCAGCGCACCCTACTTCCTGCCAGGTGAAGAAGCGAAGCATGCGCACCTGCTTACAGAACTGCTACAGCGCATCCGCAAGCACACCGACGAGCGCGGCCGCCAACGGGGTCATCCAATCCGACTGGCGGTGCGCGTGGACGGGAGCTTGGAAGGATGTCGGCTCGATGGATTCGAAGTTCAGAAGTGGATCGAGGGGGGGCTCATCGATTATGTGATCCTTGGCTCCGGCGTGATCGACATTCAGGTCGAGGAGTTCAAGAAACTGGCCGCGCCCAAGGGTGTGCTGGTATACCCTTGTCTTTACGGCTGGCCAAGCAAGTACTACCCGATTCCCACGGAACTGGCCGCCGGTCTGGCCTTGAATTACTCCCAACAAGGGGCCGACGGAATCTACCTTTTCAACTGGTTCCCGCACACACTCAACAACAGTGAAGCCACGGGCCCATACATGGCAGGGCTCCTCAGGCAACTCGGCGATCCGGCCATCCTGCGAGCCCGGCAACAGCACCTGATGTTCGCTGCCGACCGCGGTCGACCACCGCGAGACAACCCATACAGCCGCCTGCACTGCATCTTGCCCGCGGAAATGACCGAGGACAAACCGCTGTTGGCGATGGTTCAGGTCGGCGAGAAGTTTCAGGACGACGCCACCATAACATTGCAATTGGAGGTGGAAAATTTGCAGGCCGGTGACGTGCTGACCGTAACGTTGAACGGCCATCCCGTGAAAGGTCTGAAGCGTGGCGATGCCAACCGACTTAGGGCCACGATCGCCCCGGGCAGCTTACGCCCCGGGCCCAACGAGACCGTCATGCAACTGGCGAAACGCTCGGGCGAATCGGAGAAGCCGCGTACGGTTACCGCGCTGGAGCTTCACGTGAGGAAGCCAGCACAAATTCGCGCGAAACCGGGACTGTTCGACCAATCCCAGACCGACACGCTTGGCCTGTCCACGCTAGAAGGCGAACACACCGTCATCTACAAAGCAACGCGGAACGGCTACAAGTTTTGCCACCACGCAAACCTCGTCGTGTTTCAAGACCGGCTACACGCCATGTGGTCCAACGGAGAAGTACAAGAGGATTCCAACGGGCAGCGCATCCTCGCCTGCTCGACCAGCGATGGCGTAAACTGGACAGAGCCCGTGGTTATCATCGCGGACCCTGATGGGCCCCAAGGGCCTCGCGCCGCGGTGGCCGCTGGTTTTCACGTGCATCTCGACACGCTGACGGCATTTTACACTTCCATCATTGGCGAGAAACAAATTGACCCGCGCAGTACGCTGCATGCCATTACTACCCGCGACGGGAAAAACTGGGACGAGCCTCGGAAAATCGCTACTGGTTTTTTCATCGACGGTCCGCGCCGCAT
>CAZNXE010000275.1:0-7971 GCA_964576465.1 uncultured Planctomycetaceae bacterium | reverse complement strand
CCCACCATTGCGGGCAAGAGGGCCGTTTTACGTGCCGGAGTTCCTCGCTATGCCTGTTCCGGCGCCGTGGCCGTCAACGGATCAAGCGTGTCGATTGCAGTCTCCGGCGATCGGGGCTCCCCGTCCTCTGTCTCTTCCAAGAGGGTCACCAGCTCCGGTTCGATCACTCGCATCGATCGCCAATGCCCCTGCATGAACCTCCCAAGAAAGATCAGCCCGAGCAGGGAAATCCAAACCGTAATAATCGTCCAGGCACCCTGGATGCCGAGCCCCAGGTGTTCCATGGCGACCCAAGTAACCGCGACAGCAACCACTGCCAGCGACACGGAGGTGACCATCACAAATCGCGTATCGCCGGCACCCTTGATGGCGCTGACGAACACGATATTGGCAGCGTCGAACAGGCAAAACACCGCGACGTATCGCAGCAAAACGGTTGTCAGTTGGGCGATCCGTTCAAATTCCGCCGGATCCGCATAGGCCGCGTGCGCCATTAAGAGCAACCGTGGAGCAAAGACGTAAAGCGACGCAATGACGACCATGTAGGCCATTCCGATCTGAAATGCCGTCCATGTCGCGCGTTCCGCCAAGTCGGGGCGGTCCTCACCAAGCCGCTGCCCGACAAGCGTGCTCACCGCGATTCCGATTCCCAGCATCGGCATAAAGGCCAGTGCCTCGACATTGAACGCGAGATTGCTGGCCGTCAGTTCGAGTTCTCCCATGCGGCCCAACAACATGATCAAGGCCGTAATCCCACTGCACTCAACCATGAACTGCACGCCACTGGGTGCTCCATATCGCAGCAGACGTCGCATCATCGGGAAATCCAGCCGCAGCCCGGTCAAGGTTCCATAGCGCTCGCGATACTGCACGCGCACCATCAGCGCAAGGAACACCAAGACCTTGGCCCACTGCGCAATGGAGGTTGCCCACGCCGCGCCCTGAATTCCGCGCTCTTCAAACCCCCAGTTTCCAAAGATCCAAGGGTAGTCCAATGCGATGTTCAGCCCCGCCGCAAAGATATTAACCAGCATCACCGTGCGCACATCGCCACGCCCGATAAAGAAACCGGCCAGCGCGGCACCCACAACCATGGCCCCTTGCCCATAACACAAGCCTTGGTAATAAATCGCCTCCAAAGGCTGTACGGCGGCCACGTGACCAACCTGCGCAAAGAACCACGGGGCAAGCGGAATCGTAATCAACAACAGTGGAACGGACAGTAGCCCGATCCAAACGCCCTGCCACACGGCTGCCCCGATCCGGTCGTATCGTTTCGCGCCGTAGTATTGGGCAACGAACGTATTCACGTAGGTGGCAACCCCCAGAAAGAAGCACACCACCACAAAGCTAACCATTGCCGCGGGCAACGCGGCGGCCAGTTCTTGTTGTGAATGCCAAACCAGGAACATCCGGTCGATGAAGTGCATCACCGTCCAGGAACAGGTCGAGATGACCAAGGGCAGGGCGACCCACATCACTTCGCGTCCGCCAGCGGGTCGATGCCACCAGGTAATCCATTTGTGTCGCATCGATGCTTCGTCCAAAAAAAGAGACCAGCCAGGGCCGGTCGAGATGCCGTCACTGAACGACGCATCCCGGGTCAAGTAGGTTCGCTGTTTTCCATCAACTCCGGCAGAGTCTAACCGAATATTGCCACGACGTCCGAGGGGTTCTCGCCAGACGAAGACCTCTCGCCTTCCCCCCATCGATCAAGCCTTGCTAGCTAAGGCACTCGGCGGCAAGAATGAAACGTCTTGATGGGAGCCTTCGACCCGCCGGAATACTTTGAGCACCTAAACCGAAATCATGCGAATCGTCCTCTGTTATCCGGCCCAATCACAGCACGTCGAGCAGATTGCCCGCGCGGCCCCCGACGTCACGGTCATCGATGCGGGACAAGAACGCATTGCCGACGAAATCCATGAAGCGGACATCTTTTGTGGCCACGCCAAGGTGCCTGTCGATTGGGAGCGTGTCGTTCGTGGCGGTCGCTTGCAGTGGATTCAATCGACAGCCGCGGGGCTGGATCATTGCCTGGTCCCCTCGGTGATCGATTCGAAGATCGTCGTCTCCAGCGCATCAGGGCTGTTGGCCGATCAGGTTGCTGAACAAACGCTGGCCTTGGTCACTGGGCTATGTCGGGGGTTGCCGGTCTTTTTCTCCGCGCAACACCGGCGGGAGTTCATTCGCCGACCGACCCGAGATGTTCACCACTCGACAATCGGCATCGTCGGGCTAGGGGGCAACGGACGTCGTTTGGTCGAAGTCTTCCGCCCGTTGAAGGTTCGCATCCTGGCAACCGACTATTTTCCCTTCGATCAGCCAACGGGCGTCGAAACGCTTTGGCCCCCAGAGAGGCTGGATGATCTATTGTCGGCGTCCGACATCGTGATTCTCACGGCCCCCCTCAACGCCACGACCCGTGGCATGATCGATCACCAGAAGCTGGCCACCATGAAGCAGGACGCACTGTTGATCAACGTCGCCCGTGGGCCGCTGGTGGTTGAAAAAGATTTGGTCGCCGCGCTGCGAAGTGGCCACTTGGGTGGCGCGGGGCTCGATGTCACGGAACAAGAACCCTTATCACCCGACAGCGAACTATGGGACATGCCCAATGTGATCATCACACCTCATGTGGGCGGACAAAGCGCCAGCCGCATCGACGACGCGACGGACTTCTTTTGCAACAACCTCCGCCGCTGGCTCGCCGGTCGCGCGCCCATCAATCTGGTCGACAAGCAACTGGGGTTCCCCATCCGTCGCCCTGGCGACGACATGTCGCCGCTCCATTCGTAGTCTGGAGTACAAGTAGACGTCCGAACCGCTGGCGAAAGATCGGACGTGTGTCGGATGATCAGCAACCACAGCCAGCCCACCTGTTATGAGGGGGAGAGCACTCGATACCGTCGAATATTCTTAAATACGTCACGCCTAGCAAGAACCACGCCAATCCGCGAGGTAAGCGGCATCCAGAATTCGCTAACCTTCTCGGCTGCAACCGATTCGTTCACGCGAAATCGGCCCTCGTCTGGACTTAAAGATCATCATGGCGCTAGAATCTGACTGGCCCAAGCAGCCACGGACGGTTTTGAATTGCACCACCAGAAGGCACCTTGATGTTCTCGACGACGCTTACCTATGGAAATCAGACCCAACTTCTCAATGGCGAGGGTGCGCCCCGTCCACCCAATGAACTTGACGGTCGCTATCAGGCACTGCTCGAGGGTCAACGTCTTAGTTGGACGGAGCATCACCGGCTAACGCAATTGCTCGGCTCGGGAGGGCAGGGCATGGTCTTCCTGACAGAACGCCGCGGGGCAGACAATTTCACGATTCCCGTGGCACTAAAGATATTCTCACCCGAGCGGTACGAGAGCGCGGCACACTACGACGAAGAAATGGGACGGATCGCTTACATCGCCGCGAAGATCGCTCAGATTCAGCAAGACAATCTTCTGGATGTGCAGAACTTCATCGACCGCAATCGCATCCGCATGATGGAGATGGAGTGGATCGACGGTTACGATCTGTCGCAGCTTCTAACGCTTGACATGCTGCGGTATGTCGAGCACCGAGTGAGTGCCAAACGGTGGATTCACATGAACAATGTGGTGGTCACCGAAGGCCCCACGCAGGCCCGTCTCAAGCCTGGTATTGCCATCTCGGTCATTCGAGAGTGCCTTGCCGCGTTGGCAGCGCTGCATCGCGAGGGAATCGTACACGGCGACGTCAAGCCTTCGAACATCATGCTCAAGCGGACCGGCAACGCCAAGATCATTGATATTGGATCGGCCTTTGAATGGAAAAACCCGCACGGCAACCGAACCTGCACACCCGCTTATGCGGCACCGGAGGTGCTCGACCGAAGGATCTACACACCGCAGTCGGACTTAGCCAGCCTGGGCTATGTGCTCATCGAGATGCTCTCGGGCGTGCAACCGTTCGCGGAGCTCGAATCGCTGGTTGAATTGAACGAAGCAAAGCGTCTTTTGCCGCAGCGCTTGGTCGAGATTTTGCCCGAGGATGTTGTCCGCAATGATTTGTTGTTGGACATTTGCCGCAATCTGATCGCCCCCGATCCGACGCGCCGCGTGGCCAGTGCGGAAGAAGCTGAGATGAATGGCGCGGCCAGCTTCCATCGACAACTCATCATGGGCAATCTCGCCAGCGAATACGAGAACGACATCCGCATCTGGCTCGAAGAATTGAATTAGCCAAAGGCACTCTGCTGCCATCGACTTTCCCTGCACATTGATGATCCCACAATACCGCACGTCAGCCCCTCGGTTACGACTCCCCCTGGATATAGGTCCAGTTGAAGCGATCGATGAACGTCTTTCGGAAGTAATTGTCGTGTAGCCTTAGGGCCTTGTGCATCTTTGTCAGGCCATTTCGGAAATCGATATCGAGCGCCCAGGCGTCGACCTGGAGCCCGCCATTGATCTCGACAAACAACCGATCGCCTAGCTTTTCAAATCCGCCGTTCTTCACGTAGGCGCCGTGCGTCAGTCCGTTGCGAAACGAATCCCACATCCACCGCCAATAGTAATCCACCCCCGGCGGCGGTTGCTTGGGACGATCGCGCCAGCCCGCGTCCATGAACGACGTCACGAACGTCTGAAACGCTTGCGAGTTGGTCGCCTGCGGCGGAGTGAGCAGGTGCCCAAGTGCCTCGACCCCGCACATCAGCGCGTTGCCCCACAGCAACAGCATGGGATAGGGAGCATCGTTGCTGTCGAGCATTCCCGTCAGGGGGTCCAACACAACGAACTCGAATCGGCGCTCGAAATACGTAAGCTTGCCGTCATCGCTTAACTTGACCAGACGATCGCGATCGTAGTCGACGAACAGGCTCAAGTCCTGGCCATCGATCGTCGCTCGAATGCCGTGGTCCTCGGGTTGATCGCGCATGGTTGTTCTCGCGACAGTCGCCGGTCATCGGCATACGCGTTAGTGCCTATCCCAGAACCTCTGTAGGGAATGCCCTCTGTGGCGTTCCGAGAACCAACCGTTACGCACGATATGCCACAGAGGGCATTCCCTACAGAGGTTCTGGAATAGGCTATTAGTCACTACGAACTCTCATCTAGATCAGTTCATTCACCCAATTGCTTGAACCCCCACGGCAGCACTGGGCAGGAGATCGTAACGCTCAACGCCAAGGGTTGTAATCCGTCTCATAATGATCGAGGTCGCGAATCATCGCTTCCCATTGAAATGGGTATCGCATCTCTTGCGTTAAGATCGATCGCGATTGTAATGCGACATCGCCGGGCACAGGATGAACAGGCTGCCCCGAGGCCATTGCTCTCAGGTTCACGTCGCACGTGCGTTCCATGTCCAGCATGTCAATCAACGCCTGTTCGACCGTGCTGGCGGCGGTCAGCAATCCATGATTCGCGAGAATCAACGCCCTGCGGTCACCGAGCGATTCGACGATCTCGTTGGCTTGGACTTCATCAATGACAATGCCCGTGTAGTTCGTGTACACCCCATGATCGTCGTAAAAAGAGCACCCCGTTTGATCCAAGGGCTCCAGTGGAATCTTTAGCGCACTGTAAGCCGATCCGGCCGGCGGATGGGTGTGGACGGCGCAATTCACGTCCGGTCGCGCCTTATGAATCGCGGAGTGAATGCAAAATCCCGCTAAGTTAATCTGCGTGCCGCCGTCAACAATTTCCCCATGCTCGTTCACCAAGACGAGATTCTCGGCCGTCACCTCTCGAAATAGCTTGCCGAAAGGATTGACCCAAAAGTAATGCTCGGCCCCCGGAACCCGTAGGCTGATATGTCCGGCGATGCCGTCGTCGAGACCGCTACGAGCAATGATCCGGTAGGCGGCGGCAAGCTTCACGCGTTGCTCACGGGCTTCGGGAGTATTCGCCAACGCCACGATCCTCGCGTTCTCGTCGGCATCCGAGGAGGTCTCCGCATGGAGGATTTTCGTCGGATCCGTGGTCGCCATGAATGTTTCTCCCTCACAAGGTGGGTAAGAGTTTTTCTCGGTAGTATCGTGAAACGCGAGGTTTGATGCATCCTAAGCGCCACGCACCCCCTCGACAAGCACTTCGCGCCCCTCAGACCCTCGCCCCTCGAAGTGACGGGAGACTTCGATCGCACGGCCAACCTCGAAATGGATCGACGTCTAACCAGATAGTGAAAATCCTTGACACAACATTGGGTTACGATAAACTTCTGGGTGGAGGGCACGGCTCGTTTAGCAAGGTGTTGGTCGCTGGCATCAGGGGCATAAACGACTGCTTCGGGGGACACTTGAAGCAGTAGTCGGAAGATTCCAGTTCGCTGGGTCCAGCAGGCCTTGATGGTTCGGGGCTTTACCGTTCAGGCACGAAACAGAGTAAGAAATTCGTTCGCAACTGATTGCGCTTTTCTATTTCATTCGCCGAGAAGAAGAGGTACCAAATCATGACATCGCGACCACGCAAGTCGGGCTTCACGCTCGTCGAGCTGCTGGTGGTTATCGCCATCATCGGCATTCTGATTGCCCTACTGCTTCCTGCCGTGCAGGTTGCTCGTGAGGCAGCCCGCAAAATGAACTGCACTAGCAACATGAAGCAGATCGGCATCGCGCTGCACAACTACAACACCGCGCTCGGCTCGTTCCCGCCCGGCATTGTTGCCATTGCGTTCAATGAAGACATCTACAATGCCAACCCTACTGATTTAGGTGCTGCTTTCGATGGCGGCAATCTTTTCTTCAACAACGCCCTGGCGGCAATATTGCCGTACATGGAGCAGAAAAACCTCACAAACATTTGGGATCAAAACGCAGCCTGGTACAACCAGAATCAGACCTCCAGCCGCGCGATCTTCTCTGCGGTCGTTACAGGATACGTTTGCCCGTCCAATTCAGATAAGGACAATCCCGTTACGGAGTCGTTCTTTATAACCTTGTTGAATGAGCTGGATGAAGGTGCGGCCGAACGTGTTGGCAGCGAATTCGCCCTGACCGATTATCTTCTCTGCAAAGGCGCCGGCGACGCATGGTGTGTCGGAAACGGTCAAATACTTAGCTACCTGGAACTTGCCCCATTGGAAGGTGCAAGCTTTCCCCTTTCTCCGTCCAGACCATGGGCCGCCCGGGAGCGGGGAATGTTTGATATCTCGTTGCCTTCTGGTATCACAAATATCCTACCCTCTGCGCGTGGCTTGGAGTTCACCTGCAGGGTTGCCATGATCCGTGACGGTTTGAGCAATACATTCGCACTAGGCGAAGGAGCCCAGGGACGGTCATGGGGAATCTGCATCGCCAATGCGGGTGCCCGCTACGATAGTGCCGCTAGACCAGAAGCAATGAGGCTTCAAGATGACCTGTGCCAAACTGATGCCGCGCTTGCGCCCACCCACCCTGATGATATATCGCGGGAATACCCCATCTATCAAGCATGGTGGATGACTCCTAGCATCACCTTGGCAGTTGAGGCTGGGGCCTATATAGGCTCGCCGTTCGGCTGCACGCTTGAGCGGCTTAATACGCGTCCCGTGACGCACTCTGTCATTGATGCGGGCGACGGGGGGGCCGAAGGAATCCTCACGAACATGTGGAACTGTGCTCCAAGTCTTGATTACGATGGTCCCGCTCCTTCTGCGGATAACCCGAACGCTGTGGCTGGCAGCTCCGCCCATGCGACGAGTAACTTCCGTAGCGACCATCCTGGCGGCGGCAACTTCCTCTTTGCCGACGGGGCGGTCAGGTTCATTCAAGACGGCATCGATCTGAATACCTATCGAGCTCTCTCGACCATCCAAGGTCAAGAAACCTCGCTCGCGCCGATTAACTGAGTCTAGAACGAATCAGCCGCGGAGCCTTGCCCGGCAGGGCACCGTGCAACATGACATACGCCTTGGCGATCATCTGATCGCCAAGGCGTTTTTTCATGGCTCTCTCACCCACTACCAATCGCGGGTTGCGTTGGGCTTGGGTGCCTAACAAAAAATCTCCCACGT
>CAZNXE010000274.1:0-7979 GCA_964576465.1 uncultured Planctomycetaceae bacterium | reverse complement strand
CGGGCGCGACGTGCCCAAGGCGAACGGCACATCGGGCAGCGGCGACGGTTCCGTTTGCAGCTCACCCGAGAAATCATCGTCGTTGGCGATGAGCTTCTGCGAGGCTTCGATCCAATGTCCCGGCTTCACATGGGGAACCGTGACCGCGTAATCGGTGGGGCGCGTACTGAGCGCGAGAAACTCGAACTGCGGTTTGTTCTGCTTTTTCGCTTGGTCATCTTCAGCCGCGTTCGACGCAGCGGTGCCCTGCCCTGCCGGTGCGGAGTTGGGTTCGGCGCCACATCCACCAGCGAAGAGGACGAACACCAGGGCAAGCAGCAGTCCCCACGGTGTCAGCACAACAGGTGCGGCAGCTAGGCGTGCAGTGCTCATCCCTGTATTCCGGACAGGTTTTGCATGGGTCGTCGCGGTTCCAATCCGCGACAAGTGAACGATTACGAGTGTAGGGCCTTGCAACGACGCTGCAAAGCAAAGCAGCGAGATAAGGCGGTTCGGTTGGTTACAGCACTCGCATTGCGTCGCGAAGAGTCAAGCCCTCATGACATGCGACATCAATCTCGATCAAACTGTTTCCGCAGCCGCTGATATTCTTCCGGCGTGTTCATGTCGGCAAACATGCCTGCATCGCTCATTTCAATTTGCCGGGGTGGGTTGTCGATGAGCAAGCCCTTGATGCCGGCATCGTCGGGCAAGCTGCGTGCGGCGCGTGCCAGCGACCAGGGGAACAGCACCGGATGACCCCGCCGGTTGTCGTGCCATGGGACGAGCGGTTGTGGATCGCGAGGATCATATGCGGCAAGCAATTGGTCAATCCACGTGGCGCTGAGTGTGGGAAAATCGGCCGGAGCCAACAACCACGCATCGTGAGCTTGCGGTGCCCAGCGCTGCTGGATCTCATTCAGCGCACATTGCACCGATGCTTTCATGTCCGAAGGTGCGTCAGCGCGAACCACATCGCAACCGCACTGCTGAACAATATTGCCAAGGTCTGAAGCGTCCTGTTTGTCTAGGACGACTACAATCTGGTTCGTGCGACTGGCGCGCCACGCGGCGAGCACCGTTTCAATCACCGTTCGCTCGCCCCACGGTAGTAGAAGCTTCGGGCGGCCCATGCGGCGGCTTTTGCCGGCGGCTGGGATCACCGCGTAGCTGGAGAAGTTGGGCGATGCGGCGTTCATCACGTTGCCGCATCCAAAGCCACTGCCGACAGACGTCCGATGACCTCTCCGCCACGATTGCGGTGCGCGACTAATTCGGCCACGATGCTGATGGCGATCTCGCTGACGGTCTGTGAACCGATATCAAGGCCGACCGGGGCAAAGACTTGCCGTAACGCTTCCGGCGAGATGCCTTCGTTCAGCAAGTCGTCGAAGATCATTTTGATTTTCCGCTTGCTGCCGATCATGCCAACGTACCGGGCGCCACGATTGGCCAAATGGAATAGCGCCTCTTCGTCGTGGTTGTGGCCGCGCGTGACGATCAGGCAATAGGTCGAGGAGGTGACTTCAAGCTCGGGCAGAACTTTCGACACTTCGCCGATGATACGACGTTGGGCACTCGGAAAACGTTCGGCCGAGACAATGTCCGCTCGATCGTCGATCACCCACACGTCGAAATCAACATCGTCGGCCAGTCGTGCCACGGCCTGGCCGATGTGTCCGCCGCCGACGATTATCAAGCGGCATTGCGGCAACAGCGGCAGATAGGCCACTCCGTGACTGGCCACCGGACGTGGTCGTCGCGAGAGATCTGGGAGGTGCGATGTAATGGTCTCTGGAGGTTCACCGTCGACGATCTCGCCGCGACAATGGGCGATTAGTTTGCCGTCGTCGCCGAACAGATAATTGCTCGGTGCCGCGAGCCCTGAACGATCGCCGTCGAAAACAACGACCTCAACCGCGCCGGTGCCACTTTTGAATTGTTGAGCGACTTGTAGGAAATAGTCGCCGTCACGCCCAGGGCCAAGCGGTTCCAAGGCGATCTTCATTCGGCCACCGCAAATCAGGCCGTCATCCCAGCCGTAATCGCTGTCGAGTTGAAATGTCGCGATTTCGGCCGCGCCACGTTCGGCAATTTCCAAGGCGCGGCGTTTCACCTCGGCTTCGACACATCCTCCACCCAACGTTCCGGCCTGCGACCCGTCGGCGTACACCAACATGGCCGCGCCCGGCTTTTGCGGTGTCGAACCTCGCGTTTCAACCAAACGGCACAACACAAAAGGCCGCCCCGCGTCGAGCGACTCCCGCACCTGCTGCCAAACATCTCGCATGCGATTTTTCTGTAAAGATCGGAGGGTGAACCAACTGCCAGCTTAGCCTTCGTCGACCCGGGGGACAATTCGCCGTTCTGGGGATGTCCTCTCCGTTTCGACCCAGCCATCCAAGACTACGCAGGGCGGAGAACCTGTATTAGCGTCGATTTGACGAGGTCTTTGACTTGCAATCGATATTCGTTCATGTGGGGCGCCATCAGGTGTGCTTCGAGCGCGGCGATGCTTTCCCACTTCTCCATCACCACGACGACGTCGTCACGTGCCTCGGGCTGAACGGGGATCGACGTCTTCTCGTCGATCGCTGGCTCGTACTCCAGGCAACCTTCCTCGGCTTGGACCTTTGGCATGAGCTGTTTGAAGGCCGCGATGAACTCCTCGCGTTTGCCAGCGGCTAACTCGATGGTGGCGACAACATAAATCATCGAACGGTTCTCCAGGGGTTGTTGGTCTGTTGCTTATGGTGGCGGTAGGGGCGTGTCGATTCGGACGTGCTGCACGGTGTATCGTTCGAGTAACTCGGCATCGGGCTCCGCGCCCGTGCCTGGCGTGTCGGGGGCCTCGACATACGGCCCGATGTTCTCGTCCATTCCGATGTCGAGTGCCGGGCGGCCAAGATCGGCGTGGAAAAATCGACTCGATGGGAAGATGTCGGCAGGGTACGTAAAGTTTTCCAGCATGGCCAGCGCCACGCAGAGGCGAGCGCCCAGGGCACTCTCCAACATTCCGCCGACCCAACACGGCACGTTCGCCTCTTGGCACACATTGTGAATGGCCCTGGCGACCGTGAGACCGCCGACACGTCCTGGTTTGATGTTCACATACTTGCAACTGCCCAAGTCCAAGGCAACCACTGCCCTTTGAAGTGAATTGATACTCTCGTCGAGGCAGATGGGCGTGCGGATTTCGGCCTGAAGACGTGCATGATCGATCAGGTCGTCGTATCCCAGCGGCTGCTCGATCATGGCGAGATTGAAATCGTCCAGGCGGTAGAACATGTCGAGGTCGTCGACCGTGAACGCCGCGTTGCAGTCGATGTGAATCGTTTCGGTGGGAAACTCCTGACGCACGGCGCGCAGCATTTCAAGATCCCAGCCAGGCCGAAACTTGAGCTTCACGCGCGGAAAGCCGTCGGTGAAGGCCTTTGCTACTGCCGCAATCAGCTCGTCGATCGAGTCCAGCACACCAAAGTCGGCTCCCACGGCAACGCGGTCGCGACTGGCGCCGAGTGCTCGATGGAGCGGTTTGCCAGATTTTTGGGAGTGCAGCACCCACCACGCGGTGTCCAGCGCCGCTTTGGCGAACGAATTGCCCTTGAAATGGCCTAGTCGCGACTGAAGATCATCGCCGCTTTCGACCCATTGCCCGATGATCGTCGGTGCCAGCCAGCGTTGCAACGTGCGAAATGCCCCGCCGGCCCATTCCGGGCTGTAACACGGGGCGGCCAGTGGACACGATTCGCCCCAGGCCGAATGTTCGCCGCTGTGCATGCGAACCAACACGCTCTCCACCACATGATCTTCACCGTACGCAGTTCGCCACGGCGAAATGAGCGGCATCGCAACGTGGTACAGATCAATGGCATCGATTCGCATGCAAAGAGCTTTCAACTGAACCAAGGTTAGGTCATGCACCCCCGTGCATGACAATTAGCTGGCTGGTTATTCCGATGCAGCCGCCGCGCGCTGTTCGCTGATTTCGATCGCCTTGAGCAGCCCTCGGGCTTTGTTGAGGGTTTCTTGGTATTCGTTTTCGGGAACGCTGTCGGCCACAATTCCGGCACCCGCTTGCACGTAGGCTTTGTTGCCTTGAACGACGATGGTCCGCAAGGCGATGCAGGTGTCCATGTTGCCGCAGAAGTCGATGTAACCCACGGCACCAGCGTAGGGTCCACGACGATGCGGTTCCAGTTCGTCGATGATTTCCATGGCACGCACCTTCGGTGCGCCGGAAACCGTGCCGGCTGGCAAGCAGGCTCGAAGTGCGTCGAAGGCCCCCGTGCCGGGCGTCAACGTTCCCTGCACGTTCGACGAAATGTGCATCACGTGGCTGTAGCGTTCGATGCTCATGACATCGGTCACCTCGACGCTTCCATACTGGGCGACGCGCCCGACGTCGTTGCGTCCCAAATCGACCAGCATCACATGTTCGGCCCGTTCTTTCGGATCGGCCAACAGTTCATCGGCCAACTGACGATCTTCGGAGTCGGTCGCCCCCCGAGGTCGCGTTCCGGCCAGTGGACGCACGGTCACCACCCCATCGACCACGCGGACCATGACTTCGGGAGAACTTCCGACCAGCGTAACCGAAGGGCTGCGGAGGTAGAACATGAACGGACTGGGGTTCACCACACGCAATGTGCGATAGATTTCCAAGGGGTCGGCCGTAAGTTCCATCTCAAGCCGCTGGCTAATCACCACCTGAAAGACGTCGCCGGCGCGAATGTACTCGACGCACGATTCAACTGCCGATTCAAATTCTTCCTGCGAGAAATTCGAGCGGTAGTCGATGTTCGGTGTCCCACTGGTATCGATATCGGCAGGCCGAAGCGACGTCGCCGGGGCGTGAAGTTGCGCCACCAAATCGTCAACCCTTTGGCAGGCACGATCGTAGGCCGCCCGAGGGTCGACTCCCTCTTCATCCAGCCGGGCCATCACCACGACGACGAGGGTTTTATTCACGTGATCGAAGACGACCATGCGGTCGTAGAAGGCAAAAGAATAGTCCGGCAGTTCGCGGTCGTCCTCAGGTGCATTCGGTAAGTTTTCAACGTAACGCACGCTGTCGTAGGCCGCATAGCCAATCGCGCCGCTGCAAAAAGGTGGCAACTCGTCGAGCCGTGCCGCAGGGTATTCCTCCACCCGTCGCTGCAACTCTTTCAAGGGATCGTCGCTCTGAAATTCCTCGGTGCCGCTGGCCGACCGCACGACAACACGATTGCGGTAGGCCTCGACTTCCATGAACGGTTCGGCGGTCAAGAAGCTGTAACGGCCGACTTTTTCGCCGCCGATGACACTCTCGAACAAGCACCCGCAGGACCCCGTATCGATTTTGGCAAACGCACTCACGGGAGTCAGCGTATCGCAGAGCATTCGGCGAAACACCGGCACGAACTTCGCCTGACCGGCACGCTGGGTGAACGTCTCGAAATCGGGTGAATGGTGCATCGGCTCGTCGATAGTTGATTCGGCTGTGTGTGGGTCGTTTCGGCGAAAGTGCAATAGGAAATGACACGATTCACGACAGCGACGATGGTCGAGAGGTTCGACTTGCGCGGAAGCAGGATCGGCCATTTCGTTACGCACTGCCAATCGTAGGCATTGAGCCCCCTTCGCGATAGCGCTGGTGACCGTGGGCCGGGGTTTGTCAGACGGTCGAGCTTTGACCGCATCTGGCATGGGTGCCGCGGCGGAGAGTGATTGTCGCCAGCGGACATTCACGCCACGTTCCTCGCAAGAACCGACGTTCGTATTTCCTTTTGATGGGCTGCTTTACGACAAGTTCGAGGCCATTGGTTCACCTTGACACTATGGGGGTCGCTGCTAGAATCGCGACACCGTTGCCTGCTTCACGCAGCCGGTTAAGATTGATCTCAGAGGCCTCCTGTTTTCTGTCGAGGCACTCGCTGTTTTTTGGCCACCGATGCCGTTTCAGGCGTGTTTTTCGGGACGTTGACCATGAAGTGCCAAAAATGTGATCGGCCGGCAACGTTTCATATCACCGAGTTGGCCGGTGGAACTCCGCAAGAACTGCATCTCTGTGAGGAACACGCGCACACGTATTTGAAACAGCCGGAGGAGGCGGACGACTCGGCTGCCAGCTTGACCGACATGCTGGCAGAAAAGCTATCTGGTGTCGGGCAGACGGCTGAAGAGCTGGCACGTATCGACGAGCAGGCGTGTCCGATTTGTGGAATCACGTTTTTCGAGTTTCGCAATCAAGGTCGCCTGGGGTGTCCCCACGATTACGTCTGCTTCGAGAAACAGCTCGAGCCGCTGATTCTGAACATTCACGGCGAAAGTCAACACAAGGGCAAACGGCCCAAATGCTCGACGACCGACTCTGAGCAGCAGACCAAGCTGATTCGCCTGCGGCGGGAGATGCGCGAGGCAATCGACGAAGAAAACTACGAACGTGCGTCGGATTTGCGAGACGAAATCAAGGTGATTGAGGAAGATCCGGGGCACTAAGAACGTGTTTTGAAATACCATTCTGCCGCCGGGCGGCTAGAATCATCCCATCGCCGTATTTCGTTTATCCCCGGGGTGAAGAGCACAATTGGTCTGCTGGACCATCTTGAGCCATTCGCCGCAGTTGCGTAACGTGCTAACATGGATTGGTGATGGCACCCGACGCGGGGTGCTTTGGCAGTTGCGGGAAAACTCATGGCATTTGAAGATCTGGTAGTGAAAAGTGGCGAATGGCTCAAGGGCTCTGGTCCCGAGTCTGATATCGTCATCAGCACCCGCATCCGCCTTGCCAGAAATCTGGCCAACTTCCCGTTCATCAGCCGTCTCGATGACAACGATCGTCAAGAGATCGAACGCACGTTCCGAGAACGGGTCGTCGATCGCAAGACGGCGGGCGATCTGACCTACACCGACGTTGACCAGCTCGATGACCTTGATCGCCAGTTCCTTGTCGAGCGACAGTTGATCAGTCGAGAGCATGCCGACGCCGTGGGCGTACGAGCCGTGGCGATCGACCGTGACGAGCAGGTCAGCCTGATGATCAACGAAGAGGATCATCTCCGTATTCAAGTCATGCACAGTGGTTTGGATTTAGAAGGCACCTGGAAACAAATCGACCAGATCGACGACCGCATCGAGGAACAAGTCACCTACGCCTTCAGCGACAAGCTGGGATACCTCACCGCTTGCCCCACGAATGTTGGCACCGGCATGCGTGTCAGCGTGATGTTGCACTTGCCGGCGCTGGCGATTACCAAGCAAATCGAAAAGGTGTTCCGCTCGCTGCAAAAAATAAACCTGGCCGTCCGTGGGCTCTACGGTGAAGGTTCGCAGGCGATGGGCGACTTCTATCAGATCAGCAACCAGTTGACGTTGGGTCGCGGCGAAGAAGAATTGCTCGGTCAAGTTGGCGACGTCGTGCCGCAAATCATCGAATACGAGCGGCATGCCCGTGATGTCTTGGTGCGCGAAAGCCAAGAGACCTTGCACGATCGTGTCAGTCGGGCGTACGGCATTCTGCGGAACGCCCAGACGATCAGTTCCGAAGAGACCATGCACCTGCTTTCTCGTGTGCGGATGGGGGTAAACTTAAAGCTGATTCCCGATCTGGAAATTCCCACGATCAACAAGCTCTTCATTCACACCCAGCCCGCCCATCTGCAAAAACTGCGTGGCGAGGAGCTGGACACCGCCGACCGCAACGTCGAACGCGCCAGCTATCTCCGTCGCCATCTCAACGGCGAATCTGGAAATGACGACGCCGAGCGGAATTAGTCGGGCGTGTCATGCATGAAGTGCATAGGTATCTACACAACTTTGCTAGCTGGTATTGCGCGACGGGTGGCCCAGCCGTCCGGCTGGGTCGCGCAGCGACAAGATGCCTCGGTTAAGGTTCTGTGTTGCGAGAGAACCCGGATTCCTGGCTTGCATATTCCTCAACCGAACTCCCTAGCGGCCTTACCTTTGCAATCGTCCGCCGTTAGGCTCAGATTGAACCAAGGCTCGACTCAACCGTACCG
>CAZNXE010000273.1:0-8013 GCA_964576465.1 uncultured Planctomycetaceae bacterium | reverse complement strand
GCCCGAATGGCGCCCGCGTTGTCCTTTGGCCTGCTGGTTCTGCTAGTAGGCTGGGTCTCGGGACGTGGTGGCAATCCGTTGCGGGGCACCATCGCGGCGGCAGCCGTGGCGCTTGTGCCTCGTGTTTTTGGCCATGCGCATCTGGCCACTCTCGACACATTCACGACAACCTTCTTCGTCGCGGCGATGGTTGCATTGCCTGTTGTAGTGAAACAACCGCCAAGCGTGTGGCGCGCTGCGTTGGCTGGTGTGGTGTGGGGACTGGCATTGCTTACCAAGATGCACGGCATGCTGCTACTCATTCCGGCAACGGTCTGGTTCTTCTGGCACTTTCGCTTCACCGCCATCCGCCCCTGGGCGGCGTGGATTGGTGCCGGGCTGGTCACGTTCACACTCGGCTGGCCTTGGCTATGGGCAGATCCTTGGGGGCGAATCCAGGAGTATTTGAATACTGCCACCGAGCGTCAATCGCTGCACACGTTTTACTTGGGCCGCGTATGGGCAGACGTCGAGGTACCATGGCACTATCCCTGGGTCATGTTCGCCGTCACCGTTCCGCTCGGCTTGCTGCTGCTTGGTGGCATCGGACTGTGGGACAAGCGAAGGCAACTGACATCAGATCCGCTCCGCTCGCTGGCGCTGGCATGCCTCGTTTTTCTGCTGCTTGTGTTCAGCCTTCCGAAGACCCCTGTCTACGACGGGGTGCGGTTGTTTCTGATGGTCTTTCCAATTTGGGCCATCTTTGTCGGCGATGGGGCACAATGTGTGATCGACTGGCTGAAGCAATTCACGCAGCGGCAATGGGTCGCCGAGGCTTTGGTATCCGGATTCGTGTTACTCCAAGGGATCGGCATCGTTGCCTACCACCCCTTTCAGCTAAGCCACTACAACGCGCTGGTGGGTGGTTTGCCAGGCGCCCAGCGGCTTGGCTTTGAAGTTACCTACTGGGGCGACACGATCAACGGTGAGATGTTTGAAGAAGCCCACCGCGTTGCTCCCCAAGGGCTTGTTCTCTACGCACCCCACCTGGCACCCTTTCAGGCGGCCGCCGCCGAGATTTCGGCGCCCGAGTTAGAAACCACGCACTTGTTCGGTTGGGATCCTCAAATCGTTGGCCTCGCCGAAAGGTCCGATTATGCCTTGGTATATCGACGCGAGGCAGATTGGGATGCGGTGGAACCCCTGGTCGCCGGCGGTGAAGTAATTGCCGAAGTCCAACGCCTGGGAGTCTGGGTCGCCCGGCTCTACCGATTACGGGCAACTGCGGCTGAATGAAAGCTGCGCGTGAGTTGTTGTAAGAGTGTGAACGGCAAGTTTACCGTCCGCGTTCGTGATCCGCGATCAGTTTGCGTAAACGTGGAATCGCTTCTTCGGTGGCTGCCTCGCCTGCATCGGCAAGTTCACGTGCTCGGCTAAAGTCGGTGAACTCGAACTTCGACGTATCGGGCGAGATGGTGAAGTCGATCGCGCCAGATCGCATGGCGGTGATGCCATGGCCCTGAACCTCGCTCACCCGCAAGAGTGTCTCGATGGGTCCGGCTCGTCGCATTTGCTGCGTCGCCATGTCGGGCGTGTTCCCGGCAAATTTTTGTGCCAATTTCGTCACGACATCGACCCCGACGACCAGCTCGGTTCCCCGTTGGTTCAGCAAGTCGCCCGGCATGTTGTTAAGCACTCCGCCATCGATCAACGCCATGCCGTCGCGCAGAATGGGCGGAGAGATCCCTGGCAGATTGATACTTTCGACGATGGCGTCGGTTGCATCTCCGCGGTCTCTCACGACTAGTGAGCCCGAGACCAAGTCGACCGCCACCGTACAGAACGGAATTCGGAACTGCTCGATCTTGTACTGGTGAAGATGGTGTCGCAGCTTGCGATCCCAGGCGTTCAGCATGAACATGCACCACATGTAGAACCCGTTGCCCGAGGGCAGCTTGCGAACCAACCAGGGTGGTGTTAGATCGCGTGCGAAGTTCTCCAGCGCGTTCTCAGGCGTCCATCCGGCGGCATATGAAGCCCCCATCAACGCGCCAACGCTCGTTCCCGCAATGTGATCGAAGAAGATTTCGGCCCGATCCAAGGCCCGCAGCACACCAAGATGTGCCAACCCACGCGCACCGCCGCCACCAAGGGCTAGCCCCACACGCGTGCCGTGCAGGTGACGCACAAGTCGGGAGATGGACTTTCGCTGCTCCAACGAAGCGTCGTCCGTGTTGTCGTCCAGCACGATTTTGAAATCGAGTACATTGACTCCAAGCCCGTAGAGCGTGGTGGGCGGAAATCGCTCGGAGTGCCGGAGAATCCACACCAGATGAATTCGCGAGGCCAGTTTAGGATTCGTTTCGAGCAGTCGGGTTAGATTTCGATGGGCCGTTTCCACGAACAGAGGATCGACCAGCCACCAGATTTCCTCGCACTGTTCGAGGATCGCGGGCAGGGCATCCTCAATTCCTTTTTGGGTAAGGTCCAGCAACACGCGATCGTGATGCTCGACAACTTGGGTCAGCCGCTGTCGTACGATCGATGCACGCGACGAGCCGGCGGCTTCCTCTGGAATGCGTTCGACCAGATAAGATCCTTGCGAAGGCCAGGTTCGCTTGCGGTCGGTGAGCACTTCGACAGAATCTCCCGCATCGACAAGCGCCGCGGCGAGCGGTCGCACGAGTGCTTGTGTACGGAGCGTGGAATTGACGATGCCGATGACCGCTGGTCGGTGCTTCGAAGGACGGCCTTCTTTGACACTGCGGAGCTTAAAGCCCAACGAGCGGCTCAAATTCGCGGCGAACCCCGGCACGCTCATCATCAAGCTTTGGAATCGGTCGCGGCTCAATTCCAACAGCTCGGAGTCCATCACCGCGGTGGCGGTCGAAGTGCGATGCCCCCCGACCAACAGCGCCAGGTCACCGAAGTGTCCGCCCTGCTCCTCGTAATCGAGTAGTTCGTAGTCACCGTCTTCTTGCTCGACAACGCACTTCACCCGGCCTCGCGCGACGATGAACATGCTGTCGCCCGGCTCGTCGAGGCGGAAGATTACGTCGCCGCTGCGATAGAACCGGTGCTGAACCAGCTCGGCGATTTTTTCTAGCTCTCCCGATGAAATTCCCTGAAACAAGCGACAGCGCCGCAGCAACTGCAATGGGGGAGCTGGTTGAGTCGCCACGGGTACATCCTTCGGATCACCATAACGGAAAGGAGTTGGCTACCGAGTCATCTCAAGATCACGTGAATTCGCACCGATCGATCCTTTTCGACCACGTGGAAGCCAGGGTGTCAGCGTGCCGAAAATGTGTCAAGAGGACTACGAATGCACGCGCGATGCCACATCAAACGTTGACCGCGCCACTGATAAACTCGGCAATCTCGGGCAATGGCGTACCCGGTGTGAAGACGCGGGAAACGCCCATCTTTTCCAGTTCGGGGATATCGGTTTCCGGGATGATGCCGCCCAGCACGGTCTTCACATGCCCCAGCCCATGCTTTCGTAATGCCTCGATGAGCAGCGGCATCAGCGACATGTGCGCCCCGGACAACAGGCTGATCCCCAGCACATCGGCATCTTCGTCTTCGACGGCGCGAATCACGGCTTCGTTCGTTTGCCAGAGACCGGTGTAGATGACCTCCATGCCAGCGTCTCGCAACACGCGAGCGACCACTTGGATCCCACGATCATGACCGTCTAGCCCGACCTTGGCCAAGACCACTCGAATTGGGCGCTTTGCTGTCATGTTTTGGGAACGGATCCTTGTGGGGGTTATATTAGGCGAGCGGCGAATGAGAATATCCCAACCCGACGCGTGAGCAAGGGACCAAACGGTATTACACTGCGTTCCCTCGCTCACGCGTCGGGTTGTGATTTGTACGTTCTTATTTGCCGCACGCCTAAGAAAAAACCGCTAGCTTGGTAAAGGCCCTGCCGTGGATTCGTTCCCGCGGGACCGTGGATGCTCTTCTCGACCTCAGATTTATCCCCCAGGTAGATAACGCCCTAGAACATCGGCCAGCGCGTGAACCGTCTCTCCCATCGTGGCACGACATTTGGCCGCTTCGATGAGCGACGGCATGGTGTTTTTTCCATCGCGGGCCGCTTGGCGAACGCTTTCGAGTGCCGCTTCCACGGCTGCCGCGTCGCGGGCGTTCTTCACTGCTTGTAGACGTTTGCACTGTTCGGCTTCAATCGCCCGATCGACGTCCATCGTGGGAATGTTCAGTCCCTCGTCTTCTGTGAAGGCGTTCACGCCGACGATGACTTTGCGCCCGGAGTCAATTTCGCGTTGGTATCGATAAGAGCTTTCGGCAATGTGGCGGCGGAAGAAGCCGTTGTCGATGGCGGCGATCATGCCGCCTTGATCTTCGATTTCGGCGAAGATCGCTTCGGCCTGTTCTTCCATGTCATCGGTCATGCGTTCGAGCTGGTAGCTACCTCCCAGCGGATCGGCTGATGACGTCACACCTGTCTCGTTGGCCAAAATCTGCTGGGTCCGCAGGGCAATCGTCACGGCTTCTTCGGTGGGCAGCGAAAGCGTTTCATCGCGACTGTTGGTGTGCATCGACTGGCACCCCCCCAGCACGGCGGCCATTGCTTGATAGGCCACTCGCACGACGTTGATCTCTGGTTGCTGTGCTTGCAAGCTAACGCCGGAGGTTTGGGCATGAAACCGCATAGCCCAACTCTTGGGGTTGGTTGCCCCGTAACGATCGCGAAGGTGCCGGGCCCAAATGCGTCGCGCGGCGCGAAACTTGGCGATCTCTTCCATGAAGTCGTTGTGCGAGTTGAAGAAGAACGACAGCCGTGGCGCGAAGGCATCGATCTCCAGCCCTCGCAGCAACGTGCGTTCGATGTAATGAAAGCCGTCCGCCATGGTAAAGGCCAGCTCTTCGACAGCCGAGGCGCCGGCTTCCCGCATGTGGTAACCGCTGATCGAGACCGCGCTGAATTGCGGAAGATGGTTGGCGCAGTATTCGATGGTATCGATCACCAACTCGACGCTGGGTGCCGGTGGAAAGATATACTCGTTTTGCGCGTGGTATTCCTTCAGAATGTCGTTTTGCAGAGTGCCACGCAGATCGCCCAGAGCAACGCCCTGCAGTTCGGCGGTCGCAACGTAAAAGGCCAAGACGATTGCCGCCGGTGCGTTGATCGTCATCGAAACCGAAACGTCGCCCAGGTTGATATCCTTGAAGATCATGGCGAAGTCGTCGATCGTGTCGACCGCGGTGCCCAGGCGGCCAATCTCGCCGACCGACCGGGGGTCGTCGCTGTCCAGTCCCATCAAGCTCGGCAAATCAAAAGCCGTGCTCAGCCCTGTTTGCCCTTTTCCCAACAGAAACATGAAGCGGCGGTTTGTGTCTTCGGGCATGCCGAAGCCGGCGAATTGCCGCGTCGTCCAAAGACGCCCACGGTACATGTTGGCATACACACCCCGGGTCATTGGAAACTGGCCAGGGTAGCCGATCTTTTCCTCGTACTGGGCATCGGGGTCTTCCGGCAAGTACAACGGATCGATCGGCAGCAAGCTTTGTGTTGTAAAGCTGGCATCCCGATCAGGCGACTTCGCAAGCGCCTCGCGCCATGCTGCCTGACGATCGGTTGCGGTACGGGTTTCCTCGTGAGTGGCCATGGCATTTTCCAAATCGGGCGAAGCGGTACTCGGTATTCAACAATGAATGCGGACGTTTATCTTGGGAGTATTCAGCTCTGACGAATCCGGGTGCCACTGGCTCTGCCAGTGCCTGCGTGACGCATCAATGTCAAATCCAGCACTGGCAAAGCCAGTGGCACCCAACCCCAAGACGAAAGTTTGAAGACGCATTGGGATGTCAATCCTAACGAAATAGTCGCACGAAGTCCTCGGGCTGCTGAAACTGTATATTTCGCGGTAATACAGGGTCCATGTGAAAGCATCGACGCCTGACAACCACTTCCCACATTATATCTCTCGGTCTCCCTCGCGTCCCTGGTGAATGTTGGAGCGACAAGCGAGCAATCCGCTGCGGGCGTAATACAACCGACAATTGGAACGGTGCATTCTCTCTAATCGCCCACATCGTCAAACCCGTTCGACGATCATTGCCACGGCATTCCCCCCGCCCAGGCATAGCGACGCCAAACCGCGTTTCAAATTTCGCTGAGCCAAGGCGTGTAATAGCGTGACCAAGACACGTGCACCGCTGGCACCGATAGGATGCCCCAGTGCCACGGCCCCTCCGTTGACGTTGGTCTTTTCGTGCGGCATCTCCAAGGGGCGCATGCAGGCCAAAGCTTGGGCGGCAAATGCCTCGTTCAACTCGAACAGGTCGATGTCGTCGATCGTGAGCTTTGCCTGCTCGAGAACTTTTTGAACGGCTGTCACCGGAGCAATGAAAATTTCTTTCGGTTCAACGCCACTGGTCGCGGAGGCCACGATGCGGGCTTTCAGCGGCGACTGGCTTTCAGCGGCGAGAGCTTCCGACACGACCACCACGGCGGCGGCTCCGTCGGAAATTTGCGAAGCGTTTCCAGCGGTCACCGTGCCTTCGCGATCGAAGGCCGACCGTAGTCCCGCGAGAGAGTCCGCAGTGGTATCCGCTCGCGGACCTTCGTCTTTGGTGATGGTGACTTCTCCCTTGCGAGAACTGATCACGACCGGAACGATCTCCTCTTCAAAGGCACCTTGGTTCGTGGCCGCCACCGCGCGACGATGGCTTTCGGCGGCGAATGCATCTTGATCGGCCCGGCTTACGTCGCGGCTCTTGGCGATGTAGTCGGCCTCGCATCCCATGGCCATATCTTCGAAGGCACACCACAGCCCGTCTTGGAGCATCGAGTCGAGTATCTGCTGATGGCCGAATCGGTAGCCGCTGCGAGCGCCTGGAAGTAGATGCGGCGCGCGGGACATGCTCTCCATGCCTCCGGCGACAACGCATTTCGCATCGCCAAGGCGAATTGCCTGGTCGGCAAGCATCACGGCCTTCAACCCCGAGCCACACATTTTGTTGATCGTCAGTGCCGATACCGTGGGCGGCAGTTCGGCGAACAGCGCGGCTTGCCGGGCCGGGGCTTGGCCTAGGCCGGCGCTTAGCACATTGCCCATGATGACTTCGTCGACCATCTCCGCTGGCAACTGCGCACGTCGCAAAGACTCGGCCACGGCGTCGGCCCCTAGCTGAGGTGCAGGGACCGAGGACAGACCGCCCAGCATGCGGCCAATGGGAGTGCGGCAGCCGGCAATGATATACGATTGAGCCATGATTCGTTCCATTTCCTGTCTTGTACACGACGCATGACGCCGCTTGATTCGTTAGATTGTGTCGTTGGTATTGTATCGTAATGGTTTGTGCCCGCTTCATTAAGGCGACTTGGTTGTCTGGCCGGCGTGGCGGAGATAAGATCGGACGACCATGACAGATTCTAGCGACAGTCTGCTCGAACGGTTTGCAGGAGGTCAGCGTCGTGCGCTGGCAGAAATGCTGACCGCCGTCGAGATGGGCGCCGCGCCACAGCCCCCCAAGACCGATCGCAAGTGTCACACCGTCGGAATTACCGGCAGCGGTGGAGCTGGCAAGAGCACGCTGGTGGGGGCGCTCATCAAGTACCTCCGCGAGCAGGGGCTTAAAGTCGCGGTGTTGGCATCCGATCCACAAAGTCCGCTCTCGGGCGGGGCGCTGCTGGGGGATCGGATTCGGGTTGAGTTCGACCCAGCGGACGACGGAGTCTTCTTTCGTAGTTATTCGACGCGCGGCGCGTTCGGAGGTCTGTCGGCCGCCATTGGTCCTTCGCTTCCCTGGCTCACCGCCTTTGGTTTCGACGTTGTGTTGGTCGAAACAGTTGGCGTCGGGCAAGATCAGGCGGCCGTGCGCGATGTGGTCGATACGCTGGTGTTGCTGGTGACCCCCAACACGGGCGATGAAGTGCAGTGGGAAAAGGCTGGCCTGATCGAAGTTGCGGACCTGGTGGTCGTCAACAAGTCGGACCTGCCAGGGGCCGACCGTGTTCGACAGCAGTTGACATCCTCGCTTACGCTGGTGCCCACCGCC
>CAZNXE010000272.1:0-8083 GCA_964576465.1 uncultured Planctomycetaceae bacterium | reverse complement strand
ATTGCCATTGAGAAGGGAACTCGACCATCGAAGCCAGGTGAGATCGTCGAATTGGCTTCGCTCTACGGCCAGAAAGTGAGCGATATCGTTCGCCCTGGCGATCCGATGGCGGATCTCCAACCTCATTTGCGAGCGGTTGCACAGCAGATGAAAGCCGAAGAGTCTGGCGTGCGCGAAGGGATCGCTGCGCTTCAAAAGTTCGCCGAGGACTATCGACGCATCGAGCGTCTACTAAACGTTTCGCTGCCCACGAACTATCCCGAAGTTGTGACGCTCGGGCGAGGCAACCCGGCATCATTGGCCGAAGATGTAGCGGGCCAGGAGCGGAGACGACTCGGCCTTGGTGATCAACCGATTATTCATCTGCGAAGTCTCCTTGAGGCCGAAGTCGGGCTTCGGATCGCGTACGAAGATTTGCCGTCGCGTGTGGCTGGCATGTTTGCCTTCTCAAGCGAGTTGGGGGGCGTGATTGTCGTCAATCGCAAACACCCTCCAGAACGACGCAGAGCAACCATGCTTCATGAGTACGGGCATCTCATTACGGATCGGTACAAGCCCGGAATCGACTATCTCAGATTTCCAGGGAGAAAGCCCGCCAACGAGCGGTTCGCCGAAGCTTTCTCGATGGCGTTCTTGATGCCATCGGCTTCCGTCAGAAGGCGGTTCAATCAGATCGTCAACGAAAGCGGCGATTTTCAGATCGCCGATCTCTGCCGCCTCAGCCATTTCTACTATGTGTCGGTCGAGGCAATGGCGCTCCGTCTCGAGGGCCTTGGGCTGATTCCCAAAGGCGTGCGTGACCATCTAAAAGAATCTCGCTTCAAAGTGCGACGGGCTGCGGAAATGCTGAATCTTGAGCAGCGCCCGACTACGGGCAATCGGTTCCCCGACCGGTATGAATTTCTTGCGGTTCAGGCTTATGACAAAGGAGAACTCAGCGAGGGAGAACTGGCATCACTGCTTCGTTGCGATCGGGTGTCTGCAAGAGAGATCGTGGAGAGATACTTGACGACGATGGAGATGTCGGACGACGGAGAAGTCCGCCGCATTCAATTGAATTCCCAGTTCTCGTTGCTTGGCAACAATGACACCTCACCCGTGAAGTAGTACCACCGGGTTGAAACGATACCGGACGTCTTGAGGAGATCATGGAAGAGCGGATCATCGACACGTGTTGTCTGATTAACCTGTATGCCACCGGCGATCAGATATCAATCTTCGAGCACTTTCACGGTGTGTGCGTGTCCGATCTTGTCCAGCAAGAAGCGTTATGGATTCGATGTATCGATCACGAGTCTCCGGAGAATTTAGTTCCGCGACGAATCGACCTCAGCGAGGCCGTCGATGCAGGGCTGATTCGTCTTTGTCAGCTCGAAGGTCCACGGGAAATGGAGTGGTTCGTTCGTCTTGCCCAGAACTTGGACGACGGAGAGGCTAGTGTTTTGGCCATCGCAAAGTCGCGTGGGTGGATCGTGGCAACGGACGATAAGAAAGCACGACAAATCGCATCCGAACAGCAGATTCGAGTCATCAGCACAAGCGAGATGGTACAGAGATGGGAAACGACACAGGGCATGAGTAACAAAAAGATTCGGGACGTTCTCCTTCGTATTCAGCGATTCGGAAGGTTCCATCCTCGTCAATCCGATCCGCTATACGAATGGTGGATCAAGATCATCGGGTGAGTGAGGGAGACTTTGCGACCCATCGAGCGTGCCTCTTTCATCTGACCGATGGCGACGTCACACTAGGGCATCTCAACTTCTTTGCCACCCGGCCACAAATGCGGAATACCGATGAGCGAACTTCAGGTTGAACATCAATCCATCTCCGTGAATGGCGTGACGTTGCACGTCGCACTGGCTGGTCCGGAGCAGGGGCCACTGGTCGTTCTGCTGCACGGGTTCCCCGAGTTCTGGTATGGCTGGCGGCATCAAATCGATGTCTTGGCGGATGCCGGATATCGGGTGGTCGTCCCCGATCAACGGGGCTACAACACCAGCGAGAAACCTCACGGGGTAAAAGCCTACGGCATTGATACGTTAGCTGGCGATGTCGTGGGGTTGATCGACGCGATGGGACGAGAGCAAGCCACCGTCGTTGGGCATGACTGGGGGGCGGCAGTGGCTTGGTGGACGGCGATTGCGCATCCCGATCGAGTCGGGCGGCTGGTCATTCTCAACGTTCCCCATCCTATTGTCATGCAGCGGCATCTTCGCAGTTTGAAGCAGATGCGCAAGAGTTGGTACATGTTCTACTTTCAGTTGCCCTGGTTTCCCGAGCGGGGATTCTTGAAAGGCGACTGCCGTCGAACGCTCCGTGGGATCCAAAAGACGGCCAACAAGGGAACGTTCACCGACGCCGATATGGAACATTACCGCGAAGCATGGCAACAGCCTGGCGCGATGACAGGCATGATCAATTGGTATCGTGCGGCGTTTCGGGTGCGCCCCTCGCGCGTCGACACGGTTCGCGTGCGCCCCCCGACGCTGATCATCTGGGGCATGAAAGACCAATTCCTTGGCAGCGAAATGGCGCAGCCAAGCGTCGACTACTGCGAAGACGGACGGCTCGAGCAAATCGCCGACGCCACCCATTGGGTACAGCACGACGAGCCCGAACAGGTGAATGAGTTGCTGCTTGAATTCATCGGCCAGACATAGTTGCCCCTACCAGTCCGTTGAAAAAGGGTGCCACTGGCTTTGCCAGTGCCGATTGCAGCAAAATCCATCTTGGTGCAAAGCACTGGCAAAGCCAGTGGCACACCGCAATCGCGTTATCTTGTCTCTTTCCTAGGGCCCCTACGGTGTCTCGCTTGGTGCCGACTCTGAGCGAACGACCTTCACGTATTCGGCGCCGAGAAACACGACGCACGAAGCGAAGTAGACCCACAACAGTGTGGCGATGAACGAGCCTACGACGCCGTAGGCTGAGTAGCGTGAGATTGGCAGGAACAGCCCTAGCACCAGTCGCCCGAGTTCCCATATCACCGCGGCGACCATCGCGCCGCGGGTCGCCTCGTTCCAGCCGACACGTACTCGGGGCAATGTTTTGTAGATCAGGGCGAACATCGCACCGTTGATCACAAAACTTACTACTGCGTGGGCGAACTTCACCGACCAACTTGGGATGGGCCACAGATCGTTGCCCCAAGCGGCAGCCGCATCTAAAGCCATCCCCGCGATAAAGGTGATGACCACCAATGTGCCGGTGGCGAGCAGCATGACAAATGCGACCAACCTTCGTCGCAGCGCGTTTCGTACGGCATAGAGCATGCCTCGCGGCGGTCGGTCGGCCCTGCCCCAAATGCGATCGAACGATCGCTCGAAGTGCGCGAACATCGCCACCGAAACCGTTAGCATGATTACGGCTCCGATCGGTCCACCGACTGCCGCGTTCGACTCCAGCGCGTTTAAGGCATGATTGATTTCATCGGCAAGCGAGGCAGACGTTTGACCGGCAATCGATTCCAGCAGCCGAGCCCGAGCGTCGCGTCCCCAGCCGGTAAACCGCAGTACGAGCCCAAGCCCCGCGGTTAGGATCATCAACAGCGGGAAGAATGCCAGCGCGGAATAATACGCCATGGCGGCAGCCCACACGTTGCCGTCGTCTTGTCGCCAATGACGGACCGCCTTCCGCAGGTGGGCAATGAATCCGTCGTCCCACAACGTTCGCAGTCGGTCAATCATTCCAAAGGGTCGTTTCGGGAAGGTGCGAGGTATCGGGGTTGCGGTCGATTATTTCTGACCGTAGGTCACCGTAGTTCAGTCAGGTATTCCAACAGATCGGCCGCTTCTCGGCTCGTCAAATTGTCGAGCAAACCCTCTGGCATGATCGACAAGGGCTGTGGGATGTGAACGTCGATTTCGTCGTTCGCTAGTTCAAAGGTCTTTCCGTCGCGGTCGGCATACGTGCTCTTGGCACCGCCTCGTCTGATGAGCATGGCGGTCAGCGACTTGCCGTCGGTCGTTTCAATGGCCCAAGTCTGATAATGCGGGGCAATTTCGCGGCTGGGTTGCAAGATGGTTTCTAGCAGTTTCCGGCGATCCATCGATCGGGCAATGAACGTTAGCTCAGGTCCGATCGCGGCGCCCCGCCCGGCCACACGATGGCAGCGTCCGCAAGCGGCCAGACGTGGATGAAAAAACACCCGTTGCCCCGCCGCCACATCGCCAGAATCAGAAATCCGCGACAGCCAGCCGTCGATGTCGTCGTGCGCAGCTCGCTCGGGCCGCCAAGCCGGATCGATAAGTCGATGCACCAATGCATCTTCATCGTCGGTGGAAGGAGCACGATCACGCAATGTCTGTTGTTGCGAGACACTCAACGTGGCCCCAAACAGCGATCGTAACGCCTCACGGCGGATGGCCGATTCACGATCGCCAGTAAGTGAGACCAGTTGGGCAACTCGGCCGGTATTCGCTGCGGAAAGGCCGACAACTGCCTCTGCTCTTACATCAACAAGCCTCGTAACGTCCGAAGCGACTTCAAATAACAACTCGTTTCTTGTACCGATGTCGGATTCTCGCAGCGCGCGAACTGCTTCGATTTGCAGTGATGGATCGTCAGATGTCAGCAGCGCTTTCAAACGACCGGCGGTCAGCGCAGCGTGATTGGCCGGAAGAAGACGAATTACCTCGATAAGTGTCGATCGCGACAAGTCTGTGCGATCCAACAAGCTGGCAAGATACTTGTCTCCGCCACGCTCCGCATCCTTGGGCGACTTTCCATCCAGCAGTGCAAGCGACGTCAGCGTGGCTTTGAGGATCGCCCCGTCGGTCACTTCGGCAGACAGGCTGTCCTCGAGTAATTTCCGAAATTCTTGCAGTCCCTCTTCTCCGATCCACTGCGTGGCGATGAAACGGACATCCTGATCCGGATTGCTCAATAGAGAACCAAGCAGCTTGCGAAATCCGTCAAAGTTCGCCGATCGGGCGGCGAGCATGATGCCTCTTAGTTCCTTCGCGTTGAGTTCTTCCCAACTGAGCGCGGCAAGAACTTCCGGCGAGCGGATGAGCGCGTCTCTGGCAGCTTGCCGAATAAACGCATCATTGTCATTGAGCATGTCCAAGACGGTGCGCAGCCCAGCGTCGTCGTTGGCTCCTACGTGCGCTCGTCGCAAAGCGGCTGCTTGCACGATGGGTGAATCATCCGAACGGACAATGCCTATCCAGTCGACGTCCTTCGTAGGCAACAGCCGCACAATGGCCGCCCGCACTTCGTCGCTCTCGTCGTGCTGCATCATTTCGTGAAGAGTTTCATTGTCGCTAGACCTACCTGTTGCCAATGCCCCGGCGATTGCCACACGTGCCCGGGGGTCTTTCAGTTTCCGCAGCTCTTCGGCCATCGACGATGACTGGTTGTCAATCGAAACAAGTTGTTCCGCAGCTTTGTGACGCACGCGAATGTCGGGGTTGGCTAACTGGGAACGAAGATCATTACTTGATGGCTTGTTGTCACTCGAAGCATTCTCGCGAGCGCGGATCCGCCAGATGCGGCCTTGGCGATGAACGTTGTACGAGGGATCGACCCAATCGGTGACCAACAGCGATCCGTCGGGCGCGGCGGCGATGTCGATGGGCCGGAAACGATCGTCGCCCTGAATCAACACCTCGGACGTCGAGCGAAACGAAGCCCCATCGCGATGCAACTGGTGGCGCTCGATCCGATGGTGGATCCAGGCGGAAGTGACCAGCAGGTTGCCCTGAAAGTCTGGAGGGAACGCGCCGAATTCGTATGCGATCACTCCCGAGGGTGCGTCGCCGGTGCCAGCGACCATCGGCAATGTGCCGGGCAATTCACCGTTCCACGATGTAAACGGGTGCAGGCCCGTGCGTCCGTTGCGAAATCGATATCCGTAGTCGCCCCCGGAGACGACATGCAGCAACCGGCATGGAGGCCGCGAATCGGGATCGTTGTCCACGGCGAACAGGTTTCCGTAGGCGTCGAAGGCGAGCGAGAACGTGTTCCAGAACCCCGTCGCGAATCGTTTCAGATTCGAGCCATCGGTACGACAGCGGAAGATGCTGCCTCCCTCGCCGCCACCGCTGACCGTGGTGCCATCGCTCCCGACCAAGTCGAACGACGCGCCGAGATTCTCGCCCAGGGAAAAATAGATGTGGCCAAAGTTATCGAGCGCTAAACCGGACAGCCCGTTGTGGGGATAGTCGCCGTCGGTTTTCAGTGTTGCAATCTGTGTCCGACTGTCGGCAACCCCATCGCCATCTTCATCGCGCAGCCGAAACACCTCCCGGCGTGTGGCCACAAACAGGCTGTCATCGTCGGCCAACGCGAGACTCATTGTCTGATGAGTGCCCTCGAAGAAAGTCGTAATACGATCGGCTCGCCCGTCACCATTGGTATCTTCAAATGCACGGATGCGATCGGTCTCAGGACCGTCGTACTCGTCGGGTCGGAAATGCGTATGACTCTCGATCACCAATACCCGACCACGGCTGTCGACCACCATCCCGATGGGCGTCACAATATCCGGCGCCTCGGCAAACAGCTCGATCACAATCCGATCGTCAAGCGACCGAGGAAGCTGATCGGCGGCAAAGCTTACGTTTGGCGGATGTGATTGACTCGCACCAAGTAGCAGCACAAGCAACGGCCAGAGAAAGTTACCAGGCGCCGTGCCAGTCTTATTGAATGGTCGCATATCACCTCGGATTCGAAGAGCACACATGGCAGCGAATGACGGAAGCCGACTTCAACCGTGGGGCCAAAGCTTCCTGCCACTGTAACCCATCGTCGCGGCATCCGCACGAGACGATCGTTCGCCTCACAGAATCCGCTGCTCTCGAAAGACTATCGACTGGCGGCCGGCACCAGCCACCTGAGGAACGCTCGTCGAGGAGTCTTCTTGCTGGGCTTTTTGGTTACACCACGAACCAGATTTGCCTCGAACCAATGGTGTATCTCTTGGTCGAAGTTGCGAACCGCCGATTTTAATAGCAGCAGCGAGCTGATGAGGCAGGCGACGGAGACCGTACTGGCGATGAACCAGATGGTTGGCATGGAGCAACTGACCCAGCTTGCTCGTTCGGCGGCTGGCAGCGAGAGCACGAAGATGCTGCCCAGGGGTGTCGCGGCGGCCAACGTGTGGCTACCCATTTGGAACAGGGCGAACGTTAGCAGTGGCATGCCGATGGACCACACCAGTCCACGCACGGTGACCGACTGATCGCTCTCGACCCGGGCGAAGTTGCGAAAGGCGACTGCAAAGCACAGCAGCAGATAGCAAGACCCCAGCAGCAAGATTGCGGCGGCCTCGAACCAATGGATTCGCCCGGCGATGACGGACGCCGACCAAATGACGATGGCACCCAGAGCGTACCCCTTCCCTCGAGTCCAAGCCGCGACCGCGCTGGCCTGAAGAAACTGTCGCCCGCCCAACGGCGTGATGAGCAGTAGTTCGAGCCGTTGGACCCGCTGTTGCGAATTGCTATCCCACAGCCCGTTGAGAAAGGCCATCGGCACGACTGCCAGTTGCAGCGCGGCGACCGAGAGCATTGCTTCGCCGCCGAGCCGGTGAATCATTTGCAGTTGACTCATCGCCAACCAGGGAGGCCAGCGGTCTTCTAGCAACATCCAAGCCGCGTACAGCACCAAGGTTGTCCACGTCAAATAAAGATTGATGTGGCCGCGAAACTGGCTAACACGTCGCCAAGTCCACCATGCCAGGGGATTCTGTCCGATGGCACGCACGCTTCGTCGGTGATCGGCCGGGCGAATGTAGTTCTCTTCTTCGTAATGCGCCCGAAGGCGAACGACCAGCCGCACAAAGCACAACAGACCAACCAGCACGAGCACTGCCGTAACGACGATCAGTCGAAGTGCCAAGCCGGAGTCTGGATCGTGCGACACGGCCCCTAGCAACCGGAAGGGATTGAGATATCGCGTGGTCGCGCCCACTTGGGCAAATGTGGCGGCTGGCGTTCCTGTAAGGCCCGACCACCAGACGATGATCTTCGGCATGCAGAAATGTCCCAGCAGGCCAAACACGATCAGATATACCAGCACGACCATTAGGACGATTCGTTCCACGAGTCGTCGAAACCACAGCGGTTCAAAGGCGACC
>CAZNXE010000271.1:0-8085 GCA_964576465.1 uncultured Planctomycetaceae bacterium | reverse complement strand
AAATGCTCGGGTCGGCCAGCACCGCCGCTGGCGACCACCGGGATCGACACCGCACGAGCCACCGCCGCGGTCATCTCCAAATCGTACCCGTTCTTGGTCCCGTCGGCATCCATGCAGGTCAGCACGATTTCACCCGCCCCCAATTGTTCGACCTCTCGCGCCCAGGAAACGGCTTCCAGCCCTGTTCCGATGCGACCGCCGTTTACGTGTACTTCCCAGAATTCTTCACCGTCGCGGTCGACACGCTTGGGGTCGATGTTCACCACGATGCATTGGCTGCCAAAACGACGCGCCGCCTGTCGTACGAATTCTGGGTCGCGGGGGGCTGTCGAATTGATGGATACTTTGTCACTGCCGGCGTTGAGCAGTTGCCGCACATCGTCGAGCGTGCGGATTCCGCCGCCAACCGTCAGTGGCATGAACACGACATCAGCGGTTCGTCGAACCACGTCCAGCATGATGTCGCGGCCCTCGTGGGTGGCGGTAATATCGAGAAACACCAGTTCGTCGGCACCCTCCGCCTCGTAACGAGCGGCCACTTCGACCGGGTCGCCGGCGTCGCGCAGATTGACAAAATTGGTTCCCTTGACGACCCGACCTTCAAATACGTCGAGACAGGGAATCACACGATTGGCCAGCATGGCGTTCTTCAGAGGGCTTCACTGTTCCAGAACTGCCATACAGGGCAGCGCTCCGATGATCGGTCGGCGACCGACTCAATCCTCCACTTTAAGCCCACGGAAGAGGATGGTCAACGACCGAATGCTTGCCGCATCTGCTGCATGAGAATGGGGTTACGTTACAAATTCACGGGCCTTCACGTATGACAACGCGAATCGCCGCGAACCCGACGATCATTAGGAATGATTCCGGCTAAAACGGGAACCGTTCGTCGAGTTCGGCGTTCGACAGCTCGACCAAGAACGCCGACAGCCGCCCGACCAACCGTTCCATCATTTGTTTGCCCTTTTTCGCAGTTGCGGGGTGCGGGTTTCCGCTTCCGGTGTTGCTGGTTAGCAGATGCCAGGGTCGCGTGATGCTGACCCAGCCACGGTTCACGGCTTCAAATCGGGTTTCGGCGACGGCCCCATCGTCGGCTTCCAGGGTGCCATCGTCGCGCCGTACCACGAACTCCCCGAAGTATGCCAAGGCGAGCGAGGTTTCCATTTCTCCCGCGTGGTCGCCAGCGTCTTCAAAGATTTCATGCTCGATGTCCGAAAGCATGCGATACCAATTGCACAGAAAGAGCTGTGCCGGCGTGTTTCCGTAAAGCTCGCGAAGCAGGGGTTTCAGGTCATTGCCCCCGTGGCTATTCAGCAGCACGATCTTGCGGATGCCGTGCCCAACGAGCGACTCGACCAAGTCGGTGATGACCCGACCCAGTGTCGAGGGCTGAATGTTCATCGACAGGGGAAACGCCTGTTGGTTGGTTTCCGTACCATAGGGAATGGTCGGCAACAGCACGACTTTCGCGCCCCGGCGATGGGCTTCGCCACAAACGTGCTCGCCGATGGCGTCGCCTTCAAAGGTATCGGTCCCATAGGGAAGGTGCAGGTTGTGTGGTTCGGTTGCTCCCAACGGGAGTACGGCCACCTCGAACTGCCGTTGCTTCACATCGCCATAGTTGGTTTCGGCCAGCTTCCAAGGGCGCGGCGTGTTTGTCATGTAGGACTCCAACTCGGAGATGGCTTCATGTTGCGATTCGTTGCGAGCCGCGCACACTGCGACTTACGGATTGTCTTGCTGTTGCATGAACTCGCGATACTGCCGATCGAGTTCCGCGTATTTGACCCCCGTCAACTGCGCGAGCGTCGCGGGCGTTGCCTGGTCGGTATACACCGATAACAAGTAATGGACCAGTGCCTCGCGATAGCGTCCGCCATCGTAGTGCATTAAGAAATGAGTGAGCCCGGCACTTTGGCTGTACAGCATGGCAATCCGTGGATCGGTCTGCAACCGATGACGACTGTAGCGCGAGAGTTCCGACAGTGGAACGTAGAAATTGTCCACCAGCAAGCGATGCCGTGCCGCGCGGACACGTACATGATCGGCGCCACCAACCGATACGTAGGTGTCGCGCTCGACCATCGACTCCATATACAGCGCAATCCCCTCGACGATCCAGAAATTTGCTCGGGCCGCCGCATCTCGTGCCGTCGGACGACTCTCGCTGAAGAGCTGATGCGTGGCTTCATGATATACCGTACCAAGATCTTGTTCTTCGCCGGCGAAAAAGTAGGCCGTGCGATTCGATTGAAAGTAGATGCCGGTGGTCATGTCGATTAAGGGTTCGATGCCGCGAAGCGCTTCGACATAGCGATCGTGGTCGCGAAAATAGACAACTCGGTACTTACGACGCTGTCGACCACGTCGGGTCGATCGTCCTTCAAATTGGTTCGCAAGCTGGTCGATCGTCCGGTCGTAGCCGACGAAGACCTGCTGCCAAACGCGATACAGACGTTCGAGGTGGCTGCCCAAGGCAACGCCGCCCTCAATGCTATGATCGGTGACAATGCGGTAGTGCTCGGTTTCCACGACCCAACCGTGCTGAACATCCGCGTGCAGCCGTGCATCTTCCTCGGTCGTAATCCATCGCTTGCGGTAGTAACGCTCGCCCGCTTCATAACGCGCTACAAACTTCTCGGGCAACCATCCGAATCGCTCGTGCCAGAGTTGCCCCTGATTCATCTTGCGTAACGCAAATGGCGTAAACCAGCCGTCTTCGTGACGTTGATAGCCTAGTAGCCGGCGCGCCGCCTCGTGATTGGGATCCTCGCGGGCGGCTTCCAAGACAAGCCCTAGTGCCAAGGATCCCTGCTTCTGGTGAATCGCGCCTCGGGCCAGCTCCATGAGCGCCGTCGCATGATCGCGACGGAGTTGCGAGAACTTCTCTCGCCACGCGGCAACCTCTTCACCGTCTGAATCCCCCTCGCCGACAGACCAGTCAACCGCGGAGCCGGGGCCCTGGGAGAGAATTACAAGATGCAGCCGCAGCGGATCGTGAGGAATGGACCATGCTCGGGTTTGTTCTGCTTGGCGAGGCAACCCTTGTTCTTCACACCACTCGGCAAGCTCCGCAATTTGACTTGCCTGTTGGTTCCACAGTTCGGCCCGCAACTGCCATAGGTCGGAAGACGAGAACGCCGGAGCGGTTATCAGAATCAATCCCACGGCGACCGCACACCCGATGGTCTTCGCCATGCGCATCAGTCGCGCGACTGAATCCGTGCGACAGCTTGTGGCGGCGAAAAGCATGGTGAACGACGTGGTGATCGAAGTGAGAAACGTGCCGAAGGTACCAACTCCAGCATATCCGCCAAATTCGCTATCCCGCGGGCGAACCTAGCCAAAATCTAGAAAGAGCACCGCCCCGGGATTCCCGCATCGTCAATCATTGCGGCTCGAATCGATTAGTCCAGTTAATCTGCTCCCTCGATGAAGGGAACATGGCCGGTTCGAGTGAGCAAATGAACTACTCGAACCGCAACTGGGCGCGAATCGGGAAATGGTCTGACAGTGGGCGGTCGGGATCTGACGATTCGAGGCGTTGCCACGAGAGAGCCGTACCGCCAGGACCACGGTAAAAAATGTGATCGATTCGCGTGCCGTTGCGAAACGTGGGGACATTGTCGTCGTGACCGTCTGCCGTGGCTTTGTCGCTGGCAAGATAGCTGTCGCGCCAGCCGTCGGATGTCAGCTTCGGATAGTCTCCACGGTCTTGGTCGGTGTTGAAGTCGCCGGCGAATACCATCGGCAGGTTCGTCTTGCGAAATGGCTCCATCTGCTGCCGACAACATTCCGCCATCTTGGTTTGGCTGGGGCGAGAGTTATCGAAGTGGGTGTCGAAGAAATACAACTCGCGCCCGGTCGGTTTGTGGCGCAGCTTGGCCCACACCACCAAACGTGGCAGCGTATTGCCGAACCCGGTGGAGACACGCTCGGGCGTCGGCGATAACCACCAATGTCCCTTCTCGATTTCCTCGAATTTCCGACGATCGTAGAGCAGCGCGGCATCGGGAAAGCCAGGGTCATTCTCTCGCCGTTTATAGTAGTGCGCCGTGTAGTCGGGCAACTGCCCCATTAAGTACCTCAACTGTCCTGGCGATGTCTCCTGCAATCCGATCAGGTCGGCTTGTGTCTCTTGCAGCATTTTGACGCACAGCTCACGTCGCTTCTTCCAGCTTGGCACCTCCGGGTGCGATCCGAAGTCGACCAGCACGTTAAAGCTGACAACGGTTAACTCCAGTGGTGCCGCGTCGTCAGCCTTGCTGTGAGGAACGGCCCACACCAGAGCAAGTAGTGTTGCGATGCTGGCGACGAGGAATCGACGGATTGTGTGGTCAACTGCTGCTGTCCGAGAAGGCTGCATCGAAGGATACCTGACTGGGGGTGAAATCGATTCGTTTGACAAACTCGCAGGCCTCACGGGCACCGGCTTCGCGATCCATTCCAACGTCTTCCCATTCAACCGAGAGCGGTCCATCGTAGCCAATCGCATTCAGCGCGCGGATGATCTCTTCAAAGTTTACACCACCGCGGCCTGGCGAGCGAAAATCCCATCCACGTCGGGCATCGCCGAAATTGAGATGGCTGGCGAGGATTCCAGACCGTCCGTCGAGCGTGACAATCGCGTCTTTGATGTGAACATGATAGATCCGCTCGGGAAACGCGCGGATGAACTCCACCGGATCGATGCCTTGCCATAGCAGGTGACTTGGATCGAAGTTGAAGCCGAATTCTTCCCGGTTGTCCAATGCATCGAGCGCACGACGTGCGGTGTGGATGTCGAAGGCAATCTCGGTAGGGTGAACTTCCAAAGCAAACCGCACGCCGCATTGGCCGAAGACATCCAAGATCGGGTCGAACCGTTCAGCGAATAGATCGAACCCCCCTTGGATCATTTCCTCGGGAACCGGCGGGAACGAATACAGCAGGTGCCAAATGCTTGACCCGGTGAAACCATTCACGACGCCAACACCCAGCTTCTGTGCCGCTCGCGCGGTGTTTGCCAACATTTCGGCCGCTCGGGCGTTCACGCCGTTTGGTTTGCCGTCGCCCCACACCGATTCAGGCAAGATCGCCTTGTGGCGTTCGTCAATCACATCCAACACCGCCTGCCCAACGAGATGCGTGCTGATGGCGTGAAGTTGCAAATCGTGTCGTTCGAGTAAATCGCGTTTCGCGGCGCAGTAACCATCATCCGACATCGCTGCTTCGACGTCGAAGTGGTCGCCCCAACAGGCAAGTTCCAGGCCTTGGTAGCCGAATTCGCGTGCCATGCGGGCCAGGTCTTCCAGCTTTAGATCTGCCCACTGGCCGGTAAAGAGCGTTACAGGTCGGGCCAACGTCAACTCCTCTCCTCGCCAAAGGCGATGTATCGGAACTCGATTTCCCGGTACGCGATGCACGTACCGCATGCAAGCAATCGATCGTGTCGCGCGAAACGATCATTCCTATTGTCGCAATCCGTGCCGTACCTGCAACGGCCACGGCAGTGCTATAATTCATCAGGCATCGTTCATTCGTCGATCCGCAACCGTTGCGACGACCATAAGCACGGGATTCGCCATGTTTCGCATTGCTACGATCGGCATCGCTTTCGCCACGCTTTCGTTATTCCTCAGCCCAATGGCCTTGGCCGCAGAGCCTCGAATCGAAATGGAGTTGGCATTCGATCGGGGTTTGCCACTCACGGCACCACAAAAATGGAGCCGCGTATTGGCCGAAGCCGGAATCACGCGTGTCAAGCTGCGGGCAGGTCGTGGTGGCGAAGTCGCATCGATCGATACGATCGGGTCCGGGACAAGCATCTCCTACCGTGTGTATGGGATCCTGATCACGGGCAATCAGCTTATCCTGCCCGGCGGTCGTTTTCGGCTGGGCGATCGAGAGAAGATCGAGCAATGGGTCGAACGTCTTCGACAAGATGGACCCGAGTTGCTAACCGCCAGGGAGCGGCCACCCTTTGGGCTCACCGTGGCCCAGTTAGAACGTGTGCATGACGATTTGCAACACCGGGTTACGCAATCGACCAAGGGTCAAGACCCCCGGCATGTGATTGAACGCATCGAGCGGCAGTTGAGCGTGCCCTTGCAGGTAGACCGTCAAGCAATGGCCACATTACGAACCGCGGGATCCGTGAAGGAAGAACTACAAGGACTTTCCTCCGGAACCGTGTTGGCGGCGGTCGTGCGCCCCTTGGGATTAGCACTAGTGCCCGAACGCCAAGGGCAGAAGGTGCAGCATGTCATTCGTCGCGCGACGGCCGCCGAAGAAGTTTGGCCGGTTGGTTGGCCACTGAAAGAGAAGCGACAGGCGGTTGCTCCACAGCTATTCGAGTTAATTCCCGTCGAGATTGACGAATTCCCACTCACTGAAACATTGACTGCGATCGGACAGCGAATCGACATTCCGATGCTCTTCGACCACAACTCGCTTGCGCGCCATGCGATCAACCTGGAATCGCTGCGCGTGTCGTATCCTGGCAAGAAGTCGAACTACAGTTTGGTCTTGCGATCGATCCTCGCTCAGGGCGGTTTGCGGGGAGAGCTTCGCCTAGACGATGCCGATTCGCCGTTTTTCTGGATTACCACCCTCAAGCGATAGCGATGGTTTTCTGAAAGAAACCGACCGTAACATGGGATCCCGTCCCGTGAATTCTGTGGACTCTACACGGGACGGGGTCCCATACTACGAAGGACATTTCTGCCGTTCGCCAAAGAACTCTCGGAAGGAATCAGCTTGCTTCGTTACAATTGGCCACGCCGTATGGCCGCAAGTGCTATTTCGATTGACCGCTGACGAGGGCAACCGTGGATATTCTGGATGGATCGCAAGTCTCTGCGGCACTCATCAGCTTAGGTGTCTCGCACGTTGTCTGGCTGCCCGACTCAGCCTTGGGTCTCTGGGAAACGGCGATTGAATCGGCCCCACAACTCAAGCTGGTGCGAGTTTGTCGCGAAGGCGAAGCGTGGGCGATCGCAGCCGGGTTACATTTAGGGGGTGCGCGGCCCGTGGTGATGATTCAGAATACCGGGCTGTTCGAGTCGGGCGACGCGCTGCGGAATGTGCTGTTCGATCTTGGATTGCCGCTGTGGGCCGTGATTGGCTTTCGGAGTTATCTCGTGGAGAATTCTCCCGATACGGCCCGTAAATTCACTGAGCCTATCTTGCAGGCTTGGGGCATCGATACCGTGCTGATCGATGAGCCGAATTCCGCCGGCAAGCTAGTCGAACACTTCCGAAAAGTCGAAGCGGAAGGGCGCCCGGGCGTTGCACTCATTGCCGAGGGGAGAATGTAAATGGCCGCCACGAACGACAACACACAACGCCCCGAGATGCCACTCATCGATGCCTTGGAGGTGCTGCACCGTTGGCGCGAGCGGCAAATTGTCATCACCACCATGGGTTCTGCCCGCGAATGGCCCAAGCTAAGCAGCGACCCGTTGGATTTTCATTACATTCCCTCGGCCATGGGCGAAGCCCCCGCGCTAGGGTTGGGGATGGCGCTTGCCAGGGCAGACAAGGAGATCGTCGTGCTCAACGGCGATGGCTGCATGTTGATGAATCTGGGGTGTTTGGTGACGATCGCCAACAGTGGGGCGAAGAACCTAACGCTAATCGTGCTTCACAACGGCATCTACGAAGTGACCGGCGGGCAACAACTTGCCAGTCGCCAAGGGTCGACCGACTTTACACTACTAGCTCAAGGTGCCGGCTGGCCGAGCGTCTTCGAGTTCAACGATCTCGGGCAGTGGCGTGCGGAGATCGGCACCGCAATGACCGCCCCGGGTCCCCGCTTCATCCTGCTCGCCACGCAGAGGGTCGGAGCGAACTACCATCTCGAATCACCCGGCCCGATGGCTGCGCGGATTGCGGATTTTCGCGAGGCGCTGGTTGAAGAAGCCAAGTCTGCTAACTAGCTATAGTTTTGGGGTTGGGTGCCAGTGCCGGAATGGAAATAGGTACGGCACGCGGGCACTGGCAAAGCCCATCGGTATCTACACAACTTTGCTGGCAGGTATTGGCCGACGGGTGGCCCAGCCGTTCGGCTGGGTCGCGCAGCGACAAGATGCCTCGGGTAAG
>CAZNXE010000270.1:0-8089 GCA_964576465.1 uncultured Planctomycetaceae bacterium | reverse complement strand
ACCTCGGAAAAGTCGTTGTGGTCATGCGCGATGGTCGTCCCGTGCTGTTGTCCCAAATTGCCAATGTGACCCTGGGGGCACAAGTTAAACGGGGTGATAGTTCTGCGTTCGTAAAGCAACCGGACGGTTCATTCTCCGGAGGACCAGCGGTGGTGCTTACGGTGAATAAGCAGCCCAACGCTGACACACGCGCCGTAACCGATGAAATCATGAAGGCGCTTGCGGAGCTTGCACCATCGCTGCCGGAAGATATTCAAATTCAACCGGAACTCTATTCACAGAAGGCATTCATCGATCGTGCGATTGATAACGTCGTCGAGGCACTCCGTGACGGCGGCGTCTTGGTGGTCGTTATTTTGTTCTTGTTCCTGATGAATTTCCGCACAACGTTCATCACCCTGACCGCGATCCCCTTGTCCATCGGGGTTACCACAATTGTTTTTACTGCCCTCGACTTATCGATCAACACCATGACACTCGGTGGATTGGCCGTGGCGATTGGCGAGTTGGTGGACGATGCCATCGTCGATGTGGAAAATATCTTTCGGCGATTGAAGGAAAACCGGCAGGCACGAGTCCCCCTTCACCCGCTGCTGGTCGTGTTTCGAGCAAGTTGCGAGATCCGCAACTCGATCGTCTTCGGTACGATGATTGTCGTGCTAGTGTTTCTTCCGCTGTTTGCTCTCTCAGGAATGGAAGGTCGCCTGTTTGCTCCGCTGGGCGTTGCGTACATCGTGTCGATCCTCTCGTCCCTGTTGGTTTCGCTGACACTCACGCCCGTGTTGTCCTACTTGCTGCTCTCGAAAGCCAAGTTCATAGGGCATGAAAAGGATGGCCCATTGCTGCGATTCCTGAAGTGGATTGCAGGGGGCGCGATTGGTCTGAGTTTGCGGTTCTCGCGCACCATGCTCGCCTTGGGTGGCGTGGCGGTCGTGATCGCCTTGCTATTTCTTGTGCGATTGGAAAACGATTTCTTGCCGCCTTTCAACGAAGGCGTGGCCCAATTGAATGTCGTGCTGCCCCCCGGCACATCGCTGCGCAAATCGAACGAAATCGCCCAGACGGTCATGGAACGCCTGAAAACCATCGAGGGCGTGGAAGCGTTCTCGCGCCGCACGGGCCGTGCCGAGCTGGACGAACACGCCGAAGGGGTCAACATCACTGAACTGATTATCAGTTTCGATCCCAACGTGGATCGCACCCGGGAACAAGTCCTGCAAGACATTCGCGGTGCCATGAAAGACATTCCCGGCATCGTGATTAGTGTTGAACAACCACTAGCCCATCTCATCTCGCACATGCTCTCCGGTGTCAAAGCCCAAGTTGGCATCAAGATCTATGGCGACGATCTAAGTATCCTGCGAGGGAAAGCGCAGGAAATGGCCACGGCGATGCGCGAGGTGGAGGGGGTGGAGGATTTGTTGGTCGAACCGCAAGTCGAAATCCCGCAACTACGAATCGAACTCGACCGTGACCAGTTGGTGCAATATGGTTTGACACCGGTTTATGTGAATGACTACGTGGAAACCGCGATGAACGGACGCGTTGTGTCCGAAATACTACTGGGCCAGCGAACCTTCGACCTGCTGGTGCGGATGGAGGAAAAATACCGCGAGAACCTGGAGGAGTTGAAACGCTTGTCCATCGAACTACCGCACGGCGGGCGGGTGCCGCTGTCATCGGTTGCCAACATATATAAGTATACCGGTCCCAATACGATCAATCGCGAAAAGGTGCGGCGGCGCATCGTCGTGCAATGTAATGTCTCTGGCCGCGGATTAGTCGATGTCGTCAAGGAGATCCAGGAACGTCAGAAGCCAATTGTCGCCTCGTTGCCACCCGGCTATTTCGTCGAATACGGTGGACAGTTTCAAAGCCAAAAATCGGCCAGCCGCGTGATCGGCATCTTGTTCGCGGTCTCGATGCTAGGCGTGTTCATGGTGCTGTTCACGCTGTTCGGTTCGGCCAACTTTTCGATACAGGTGATGGCGGCACTGCCGATGGCGTTTATCGGTTCAGTTGCGATGCTCGTAATCACCGACCAAACGCTGACCATCGCCGCGATGGTTGGATTCATCTCGCTGGGCGGCATCGCTTCTCGCAACGGTATTCTACTGCTGAACCATTACCTGCACCTGGTCCACTACGAAGGTGAAACTTGGTCGAAGGAGATGATCGTTCGCGCCGGCAAGGAACGCCTGGCGCCGGTGCTGATGACAGCGCTCACCTCCGGCATCGGGCTGGTGCCGCTGGCCATGTCGGCCGGCGAATCCGGAAAAGAGATTCTTTACCCGATCGCCACCGTCATCATCGGCGGGCTGATGAGTAGCACGATTCTGGAATTCTTTGTCCGTCCGGCGTTGTTCTGGCGATTTGGAGTGAAGGCAGGGGAACGGATTGTGAGTTCAAGTGCGACGGAAGTACAGCTCACCGAGGAAGCAGAGGAGATAAAAGAGGCCTCGGCCCAAAGCCCAACAATAGCAACCGTGTCGTAGGGAAGATTGTGTTGGCAAACATACAGTCGCTATCGAATCACGAAGTGCTCAGTCGTTGAATAAGATTTGGCGTGATCGGATGCCTGAGGGATGAGTTTTCGTTTTCAAGAACAAGGGAGTGTTCGAGATGCTTTCAAACAAGAAGATCACGAGAAGTGCTATCGCAATTGCCATCGCGTTGGTTGCAACCGTTGCTGTCGACTCGACTTTTGCGGCCGACGAAGTCATCGTCAATTTTCGGCTCACGAAGTGGAAGTCTGCTCACTTCAATGACGCCGGTAAAGCGAAGGGCCACTATGACACGCTCCAACGACTGGGGTGCGAAGCAAAGCAAGGCGCACACAAGGGACACTTCGACGTTTCGTACCAATCGCTGACTTGGCGACGGCTGTCGTTCAAGACCGACAGCGAAGCGCATCAGTGGGCACACTGGCTTGATGGAAACGGCTTTGAGATCGTGTTCGCTCAGCCTGCACAATCGGGCCATCTGCAAACGATATCGTACAAATTACCCGAGTGGACCTCGGGCCACTTCGATCAAGCGCCTCAAGCCGAATCGCAATCCGACACCTTGCGGATGCTGGGATGTGAAGTCAAGCAGGGTTCACATGCAGGGCATCACGACGTGTCTTACCGCTGCAGCCAAACACGCGTCATCGGAGTTGAGAACCACGATGAGGCCCACCGGTGGGAAAAGTGGCTGCAAGCCAATGGGTTCGAGACGCAACACGCACACAAGACTGCAAGCCAAGGAGCGGCGCCCAATCGGCGACGTTAACCACGTGGAGAATACAAACGAATAGTAGGGTGGGAGGTTCTGTCGGCGGAACAAGCGAACCATTTCGCTTTGCTACGCCGCCGACAGGTTCACCCACCTTTCTGTCCGCCCAAACAAGGTGGGTAAACCTGCTGGCGAATTGAGCTTGTGCAATGGCGACGTACCATGCGCCAGCAGAACTACCCACCCTACAAGAAAATGTATCACCTAAAGGTTTCGCCTGAAGGCGACGGTTTTAGACCCATCGTGGGACACGAAGCCGGCGGTGTCATTCATGCGATGAATCGGACCTCATTTGTCTTTCGATATTATTAAGGGAAAAGTAATGCGAACCATTGTTCATGGGACTTGTGTTATTGCCGCGCTGGCCTTATCGGTGGTCTCGGGCGGTTGTGATTCACAGCAGTCCGGCGATCAAGCCACCATCGAAATCTCCGGCCCGCCACCTGCTTCGGGAGGACATGATCATGACCACGCTCACGGGGAAGAGCATGAAGGACCGCACGGCGGACATGTGATCGAACTCGGGCGAAACCACGAGTATCACGCGGAACTGGTCGACGACGATAACGCTGGCACGGTAACGATTTACATTTTGGACAAAGACTTAAAAGAACTCCCGATCGACAAGCAGTCGATCACGCTTAATCTCATGGTCGAAGGTGAGCCCAAGATGTTTGAATTGAAGGCCCCCGGCGGAAGCGATACCATGGCGTCACGTTTTGACGCGACCGATGAGGCAGCCTTCGAGGCGTTGCACGAGCACGGAGCATCGGGCAAGCTGCGCGTGACCATCAAGGGTTCTTCCTACTCTGGCGACGTCGAGCATCATGACCACCACCACGGCGATCATGACCACGACCATGGTGATCACGACCATGACCATTGAGATGAGCACAAGCATTGACAACGATGACCAAACAGGGATCCACCGCGGCTGATTCTGTTCGCCGGTCTTACGACCGTTTGGCGCCACAGTATGACCAGCGCTGGGATTTCTACGTCAATGCGACCTTGGAGGCTGTACTACAAGTCACCCGTCCTGAAGGAGCAGAGTGTGTCCTTGATCTCGCCTGTGGAACTGGCTCCCTTGGAGAACGCCTTGCGCGCCAGTGGCCGACCCTACAGGTTGTTGGCGTGGATGTCAGCCTTGCAATGCTACAGCAGGCGTCGACAAAATTTGCCGCGCAAGATGCACACTGGTGCCAAGCGGAAAGCAGCCAACTGCCATTTTGCGATGCTGCATTCGATCTGATCATCTGCGCAAACAGCTTCCACTACTTCCGACATCCATCAAGGACGTTGACCGAGGTCCATCGGCTGCTTCGGCCAGGCGGCACATTCATCGTCGTCGATTGGTGTGATGACTATTTGAGTTGCAAGCTCTGTAGTCTGTGGCTCAGGCTGCGTGACCCCGCCTTTCACAGGACGTACTCGCGTAAAGCATGTGGGCGATTGTTGACGGACGCTCAGTTTGACATCCTGGATTCCACGAAGTTTCGCATTAGCTGGCTATGGGGACTGATGCGGTTTGTCTGTCGCCGATCAAGTTGAGCCGGCAATCGTTCGAGCTTCAGTCTGTGATTCTCTTCTTTCGTCGTATCGTGGTGCCGTCGTGGTCGAATAGAATCACAATGCGGAAGTATTCCCATAACGACGAGCAGCCATGCAGGGTTCGTCACGCAGCCGCCGGCACCTGTTCGGCGGCGCGAAGTCGCGATGGGATTCCCTGTTCGGCCTGCTCGACAAGCCGTCGCAAGCCATCCCTCACCAACGGCATCGAGGTGTTTAATGCGGCACACGCACGATGTGTGTCGAGCGACATTTCTACCGGCACCCTCAACGATGAATCGCGGTGCCACTCAGCGAGGCAGCTTACTCGATGGCCTGTCAACCCTAGCGAGGCGGCCAACTCCACGCCAAATCGATACGCATTGGTACGTTCTGCTCCCGCGATGTGGTACAGACCGGTAAGCTCTCGATCCATCGCCCGGCACAGCAGTGGAGCCAGATCGCTGGCCAGAATCGGGGTCGCATGCCGCTTCGTTTCAAGCCTGCACTCAGAAGAAAACCGCAAGCAGTCCCATAGTCGGTCGATCCCTGGCACGAAGTCCGGGGCAGGGCTCCAGCCATAGGCATGCGTTCGCACCACAAGCGCCGACGTGCCCTCGAGCAATTGCTCAATGTGTCGTGCCCCTCGGGCGAGTGCCCCGGTACCCAACCTCGGATCATCTTCAGCATGAAACATCCGCGGTCCGGTAAACACTGCGTCGCTTGAGAAGACGCTTAAGCGATAGCCCATCTCGTGGGAGCCTGCAAGAAGCGACTGAACGACAGCGACATCGTCATGTGGCGTATCAACATCGTCCCAGCTCGACTGCGATACCGCGCCGCAGTGAATGACCCAGCGCGGTGCAATTTGGTCAATCCGTGCTAGCAACTCGTCTGTATCTTCTGGCTGCTTTCCTGTCCGGCATCCTTCGACCTCGACGGCAATGCTTTGGTACATCCCGAAGACGTTGAACCAACGGGCGAATTCCAGCGCCAGATTACTGCCCAGCACGGTATCAACGCCCGTAATAATGATGCTTTGCATCGGCCACCTGTGATCGCAGTGCAAGGCTTGTGCATGCCAGACCATGGTCTCTCGAAGCGTGAGACCCGGCGGCACAAGACATATCGAAATCGGGGGCGAATTGTAGCCACCAAGATATCCACGACCAATGCTGTTTCGACACGATCTCACTCCATAACGGCACATCAAGATGATCGTCGTGTAACACTCGATCTGCCAGTAATGGTTCTTGAACCTGTGAAATTAAAGCAGTGTTTGGCACCGCCCGTGATCGATAAGGCATTCGCTTTCGGATTGACGGTTAGGGATGGTAGCGGATAAACTCGCGCAGCATGAAAGACAGCTAAATCGCCCAAGAGCGAAAGTTGCTTGAAACTGGATGGAATCTGAGGAGTGCCAAATGGCCGCAACGATCGGCGTGGTGGAGGTGAATCACCGTTCTCGGTGGGCACGTGAAAATACCAGCCGCAAGCTGGCAGGGCTGACGCTCCTGGAATGGGTTGTTCGCCGGCTGAAAGATTGCCAACAGCTCGATGCGGTTGTCGTGCAATTGCCCTCTGGGACCGATGTTCAAGCGCTGGCGGGTCAAATTCCTGCCGATGTGCCCACCATTTGCTCGCAGGGTGCCGACTCGCTGAGCCGCTTCAGCGCCCTACTCGAACGCTATCGCCCCGACAGCGTCGTTCGCGTGTCGCCCGACAACCCGTTTCTCGATCCCGCGTTGGTCGATCGGTTGGTGTCCACGTCGGAAGAGAATCCTGCCTGCGACTACATCAGCTATTGTTCTCAAACTGGCAGGCGTTCGGTGCTCACGTCGTTGGGTCTGGTGGCCGAATGGTGCCGCGCCGATGCGCTTCAGCAGGCCGAATACGAAGCCGTCGAAGCGGAAGATCGGGAAGACATCACTTCGTTTCTTCGTAAACATCCTGAAAAATTCAGCTTGCGGATGATTCCCCTGCCGCCGACGATCGATCAGGAAGACCTGCGATTCACGATCACACAAGGTGAAGATTGGGACCGCGCACACGCAATTTTTGAGGTATTGGGTCCCGATCGTCTTGATTGGCAACGCATCGCCGACCTCTTCGAGCGTCAACCAGATCTGCGACAGAAAATGGCACAACAGAACCAAGTCGACGGAATCATATAGCCGCCGTAGCGTCGGAGAAAATCTTTCTGGATCCGCAATCGGCATCACTGCCAAAACCGGCACGGCTGGACAACCCAGCCGTGGCACCCAAATCGAAAACAAGAACCAGACGGTCAACAAGCCGGTTGCCGACCGCCTTCGCCAAGGAAAGGATTCCTCAGGCATGGGCAAGACGAACAACCAATCACAAACTTCACGACGCGCTCCGGCACCGTGCCCGGTCGGGCGATGGACGCAATTTGCCGCCAGCCACCTATCCGATGTCGGCGATGTTGCCGATCTGGATGATGCTTCGCTTACACTTCCCCTGGCACTCTCGACAGCGGCGAACGACGAACCGATTGCGGGTTTCGTATTTGAAGTCGATAACGTTTTCTGCGATGGCACGATATGGCGACGGTGGCTATTACATGCGCTGACCCAGTTGGGGTTACACACACACTATGGCCCCTTCTTCCGCATTTGGGACCAAGACTTCCTGCCCGATGCACAACGGGGACAACAGCCATTTGCCGAAGTCTTTCGTCGTTTCTTGCAGTCGGCCGGTTTATCGCGTGGCGAAGTCGATGAGTTGGTCTCCGCCGGAATGACACAGCAGCAGAAACTCGAACAAGACGTACGACCCTTTCCTTGCGTGCGGTCGACGATCGAGGCCTTACATCAGGCAGGCTTTCGCTTGGCAGTCCTGAGCGACACGACCGAGACCACCGAAGCGTTGTGCCAAAAGCTGGCCCGGCTGGGGTTGTCGCAATGGCTCCATGAAATTACCACGTCGCATGATCTCCATGCGGTGAAGCCCGATCGGGGTTGCTATCAAGCGAGTTTGAAGAGCCTGGGACTTCCAGCATCGCAAGTTGCATTTATTGGGTCTCGCACGCACGATCTGGCTGGCGCCGCGGATGCCGGTATGCGAACCATCGCGTTTAACTACGAGGTTACCGCGAAAGCCGATGCATTCGTCGACCGCTTCGTGGACCTGCGACAGTTGACGGCAGATGCCCTGAGTACACGAGTGGCTGCCTAAGAACGTGATTTAAAATACCATTCCGCCGTCGGACGGCTAAAATCATCCCATCGCTGCGTTGTGCTGC
>CAZNXE010000269.1:1475-8105 GCA_964576465.1 uncultured Planctomycetaceae bacterium | reverse complement strand
TCGTCCGAAGGCAAAACTCCAAAATTGCCGTGCAGCAGCGATCCAGATTGCCTATGTCATGGCGCGGTGGTCGATGCCGTGCGACCTGCGGAACTTGAACGGACAACGCCTCTGTTGATCCACTGGCTGGGCAAGGATGCTGGACCGTTCTCGACCGACCTTTCTTTGGCGGCCCTTTCTTCTGAGCCGCCGAATCGCTTCCCGTCGCAAGTAACCGGACGGGATGTTTGCGCGCTGAAATGCGCCCTGCTGCTCTAATCGCCACAGCTAGCGACCGTCCACTGGGTCGCATGGTGTCCTGAGTATCGCACTTCCAACTTCAACGTGCGGTCCGCGAGTGCATTGATGCGATTCAAAATCGCTTTGCGACATGGCAAACCTCTTCAGTTCGCTTACTCGCAAGGCTCACAACATGCTGGCGATTGAATGGCGCAGAGGAAACTCTCATGAGTACCGACACAAACGAAACTCGCAACGTGCCACACGACGCTAATACTGCCGACGATACGTCGCTCGTACAGAATACGCCGCACACCACGGACGCACCCGATGAGGCCGCGCCCGATGCCAAGGAAAACCATGCCGCTGAAGCCAGCAACGCAGCCCCTTCCACATTGATGCATCGGATCGGGCAATCCCTGCCGACCCTCATGGTCTTCGCGGCGCTCGCGGGAATTGGCTATTGGGGACATCACCACGGGTGGAAGATTTCCAAGTTTTCGGAACTCAGCGACAATGGACCGGCAATTGGCGCCCCGTGGTGCGAAGAGCACGGCGTTCCCGAGGCAGTTTGCGTTTCTTGCAATGCAGACTTGATGCCCAAGGGCGAACTGTACGGTTGGTGCAAGGAACACGGCGTCCACGAATGCGTGCTGCACCATCCCGAGTTGATTCAGCTACCAGAAACCCCCGTCATCACAGACGCCGACTTCGCCCTTGCGGCGCGGGCCATCGCGATTCGGCCTCGCACGAAAAATGATCCAAAATGCAAAATGCACCTGCGGCGAATTCAGTTTGCCTCGAAGGCCGCCGTGGACAAAGCCGGCATCGACATCAATCTGGTCGACCGCGGCCCGATTGTTGAATCCGTTTCCGCCTCGGGTGAAATTATCTACGATCCCACGCGTGTAGCACGTCTCTCGTCGCGAGCCGCTGGCACGGTCTGGCGAGTTGAACGGAACATCGGCGATCACGTGAAGAAAGGCGACGTTCTGGCACTGGTCGATGCGGCCGAAGTTGGCCGTGCCAAGGCCGAGTTGCTGCAAGCCGTCACGCAATTAGACCTGTATACCAAGACCTACGATCGACTGGCTGGCTTGGGCACGGTGGTTGCCGGAAGACGAATCCTGGAAGCAGAGACCGCTCGCGCCGAAGCGGAAGTCGCCGTCCAGAGGGTAATTCAAACGTTGGTCAACCTGGGGTTGCCAATCCGATACGGCGAGGTGAGTCAAGCATCGGTGGCCAAGTTGAAGCTGCGTCTCCAGTTTCTCGGTTTACCGCCGGACATTAGCGAAACGTTTAGCCCCTCGCGGACCACATCGAACTTGATCCCGGTGTTCGCTCCCCGCGACGGTCTTATTGTGGCGCGTGACGTAGTCGCCGGCGAGGTCGTCGACACAGCCAGAACACTCTTCACCGTGGCCGACACCAGCCGCATGTGGCTGGTGTTGAACGTACCCCTGGAAGAGGCTCGCTACATCGCCGTCGGACAGAATGTCATCTTTCACCCCGACGGGGCCGACGATGCACACATCGGAACACTAACCTGGATGAGCACCGATGTAGACAGGGAGACGCGCACGATAAGCGTTCGTGGCGAGTTGCCCAACGAAGACGGTCATTTGCGCAACGAAACGTTCGGCATGGGCCAGATCGTGCTACGAGAAGAGACCAACGCAATTGTTGTTCCCAGTTCCGCGGTCCACTGGGAGGGCTGCTGCCACATCGTTTTCGTGCGCGACATGAACTTCATGCAAGAAGATTCCTACAAAGTGTTTCACACGCGCTCGGTTCGGCCTGGCGTGGTGATGGGCGGTCGAACCGAAATCATCGCTGGATTGTGGCCCGACGAAGTTGTCGTGACCCTAGGCAGTGGTGTACTGCGCGCCGAATTGCTCAAGGGCAACTTGGGCGCTGGGTGACTGTGCGAGCACTAATCAGCCCGGTCGGGCTGAAGAAAACGACGATTTGCTCTAGTGCTTTGTCGGGATTCAGGTTTGTAGTTGGGTGCCAGTGCTGGAGTTGAAGGTCGGTACGGAGGACCACGTTGTGCTTAATTGGATCATCGACTTCTCATTGCGAAACCGAGCGCTCGTGCTCATCGTCGCTTTGGGCGTGATCGTTACAGGGACGTGGTCGCTTCAGTATCTCGACGTCGATGCTTTTCCCGACACGACGCCCGTGATGGTGCAGATCAACACCACCGCGCCGTCGCTCGCGCCGGAAGAAGTCGAACGACAGATTACGTTTCCGATCGAACAGGTCATCAGCGGACTGCCCGCCCTGGAAAAGCTCCGTTCGATATCGAAGTTCGGTATGTCGCAGGTGGTCGTAACGTTTGAAGACGGAACAGATATTTATTTTGCCAGACAACTGATCAACGAACGTCTCACGACGGTCGAGTTACCCCAAGGCATCGAGCGACCGAAGATGGGACCCGTCTCCACGGGACTGGGCGAAGTGTTTCACTACGTCCTGCGGCTCGAAGGGGTCGATATCTCGGCCCTGCCAAGGGAACGGCAAATCGAGAAGTTGACCGAGTTGCGGACGATCCAAGATTGGGTTGTCAGGCCGCAACTGCGAACGGTGAGTGGCACGGCGGAAGTCAACAGTTGGGGCGGCTTCGAGAAACAGTTCCAAGTCCGCATCGACCCGGACCGCGTTATCAAGCATGGACTGACGTTCGACGAAGTGGTCCAAGCCGTGAAGGCCAACAACCGCAATGTGGGCGGTGGCAATATTACGCGGAACACCGAGATGCTCCTGGTCCACGGCATCGGACGCACCGTCAACATCGAGCAAATCGAGAACATCGTCATCAAGGCGAAAGACGGCGTACCGATCCGCGTGGGCGACGTCGCCGAAGTCCAGATTGGACACGAAATCCGCCGTGGAGCCGTGACTGCCGACGGAAAAGGAGAAGTCGTCTACGGGCTGGGCTTCATGCTGATGGGCGAGAATAGCCACCAGGTGACCTACGCACTCAAGCAGAAGATGGAAGAGATCGCATCCACGCTACCGCCCGGCGTAGAAGTTGCAACCGTCTACGATCGCACGGAACTGGTCGATCACGTTATCGGGACGGTTCAACAAAACCTGTTCGAAGGCGGATTACTCGTCGTTGCGGTTCTCTTCATGTTTCTGGGGAACTTGCGAGCCGGTCTAATTGTCGCGGTGGCGATTCCCCTCTCCATGTTGTTCGCGTTTTCGGGCATGCTGCAGATTGGAATCGTGGCCAGCCTGCTCAGTCTGGGGGCGATTGACTTCGGGTTGGTCGTCGATAGTTCGGTGGTCATGGTCGAGAACTGCGTGCGGAAGCTGTCACATGGCATCCCGGCTGGACGAACCAAGCTGGATGTCATTCGCGATGCGGCGATTGAAGTCCGTAAGCCGACGATGTTTGGCGAACTGATCATTATGATCGTCTACCTGCCGATCCTTACGCTTGAAGGGGTCGAAGGCAAACTGTTCCGTCCCATGGCGTTGACCGTGATCTTGGCACTAGCCGGTTCGATGGTGATGTCGCTCACGTTGATGCCGGTGCTGGCCAGCTTTATGTTGCCGAGCAAGCTGGAAGAGAGAGAGCCGCTGCTGATTCGCGTTATCAAGCGCCTCTACGCCCCGGTCTTGCATTTTACGTTGCACCACAAACTGGCCGTCATCGGATTCGCGCTGTGCATTCTGGTTGTCGCCTTCGGGTTGATTGCTCCGAACTTGGGCAGCGAGTTCGTGCCGAAGTTGTCTGAAGGTGCCATCGCGATCAACGTCGTCCGCTTGGCGGGCACCAATCTCGACGAATCAATCCGCTACAACACGCAGATGGAGCGGGCGATTCTGAATGAGTTCCCGGACGAAGTCGAGCATGTCTGGAGTCGCATCGGCAGTGCTCAAGTGGCGACCGATCCGATGGGGATCGAGTTGACCGACGTGTTCATCACGCTCAAAGCCCGAAACCGATGGAAGCAGGCTACGACACAGGATGAACTTACGGAACTGATCCAAATGACGCTGCGAGAGATGCCCGGGCAGAAGATTGCAATGACGCAGCCAATTGAGATGCGGCTGAACGAAATGATCAGTGGCGTACGATCCGATGTGGCGGTCAAGCTGTTCGGCGACGATTTCGATATCTTGGTAGACAAAGCCGAAGAGATCGAAACGGTTTTGCGATCGATCGACGGCAGTGCCGATGTGGCCGTCGAACAAGTCACCGGGCAGCCGGTATTGCAAATCAAAATCAAGCAGGACGAAATCGCTCGCTATGGAGTATCTGCGAAACAGGTTCTCGATTTGGTCCAATCGATCGGCAGCTACCAACTTGGCGAAGTGTTTGAAGGCCAACTTCGATTCCCACTCGTCGTCCGTCTTCCCGAAAGAATGCGATCCAGCCCAGAGGCCATCGGCGCGATCCAGCTCACAACCGCATCAGGGCAACGGATTCCGCTCGCGCGACTGGCCGAGATCAAGACCGTGGAAGGACCGTCAACCATCACGCGCGAGTGGGGCTACCGGCGGATCAACATCTCGTCGAATGTCCGTGGCCGCGACCTGGGCAGCTTTGTCGCCGAAGCGCAGCGCCGAATCGACGAAGAAGTAATCCTCCCGGCGGGGCGATATCACCTCGAATGGGGCGGGCAGTTCGAAAACCTAATCACCGCCCGGCGGCGACTGATGATCGTCGTGCCGCTGGCCTTGGCGTTGATCTTCGGGCTCCTGTACATGACCTACAACAACGTAATCGACGCCATTCGTGTCTTCACCGGCGTGCCGTTCGCTTGGACCGGCGGCATTTTTGCCTTGTGGATTCGCGACATGCCATTCTCCATCTCGGCGGCGGTCGGGTTCGTCGCACTCTCGGGTGTCGCTGTCTTGGACGACATGCTGTTGGTTTCCTACATTCGCCAACTGCGAGGCAGGGGAATCGGATTGGAACAGGCCGTGGAAAAGGCGGCCATGACACGCTTACGTCCGGTCTTGATGACAACGCTCGTGGCCAGTCTGGGCTTTGTCCCAATGGCCTTCAACACGGGCATGGGAGCCGAAGTCCAGCGACCGCTTGCCACGGTTGTCATCGGCGGCGTCATCAGTGCGATGGTCATGTCGCTGTTGGTGTTGCGTGTCTTGTATATGGTCTTTGCAGGATCCGTTCGAGTACGGCCAGTTCACGTCGAAACCAGACCGGCCGCCAGCGAGGATCGTATCACCGTATAGCGACCACCACGCACTTTTGAGAATGATGTTGTACTGTTAGGATTCACCACTACTTTTCTTGAGTTGCCCCAAAGGAGATTTGAATGATTGCGACGATTACGAAGTCCGCTGCAAGCCTGACCATGTTTGGCGTTCTGGCGTTGTTTGCCAGTGGATGCAGCCAACAAGCGACCGATGCTGATGCTGATGCTCCGACCGGAGAGGTTACCGAAGCTTCCCATGATGATCACGATCACGACGATGACCACAGCGGTTGGTGGTGTACTGAGCACGGCATTCCCGAGGAGCAATGCAGCCTCTGTAGCGCGGACGCTGCCGAAGCATGTCAAGCCAACGGCGACTGGTGCGAAGAGCATGATCGTGCCGAGTCGCAATGTTTTCTGTGCGATCCGTCTCGCGCCGACAAGTTCGCCAAGCTGTATGTCGCCAAGTTCGGCGAAGAACCCCCGAAACCGACCGAATAGGCATGCCGACAAAGAGCAGGAAGTCCCGTACCGCGGGGCACACTTCCGGCCGGCTGATCTCCGCGCGAGTGACCGTGGCAACATCGCGAATGCCACGGTCACTTGCGCGGGTTTACTTGAACGGTCTTACACGCATTTGGGTTCGGGCACGGGCAGAATGAATTTGCCGCCCGCGGCGCGAAACTCGGCTTGTTGTTCTAGGATTTCGTCGGCGAAGTTCCAGGTCAACAACAGCACGTAATCGGGGCGATCTTCGAGTAGCCGATCTGGTGAACAGATTGGCAGACGCGTGCCGGGCAGAAAGTGACCCTGCTTGTGCGGGTTGCGATCGACCACGTAGTCGATCATGTCGCGTCCGATGCCGCAATAGTTCAACAGTGTTGTACCTTTTGCCGCGGCACCGTAGGCAGCCAGCCGTTTTCCCTGACTCTTGAGGCCGGATAACAGCGTGGTCAGCCTTTGCTTCAGACGTACCACACGCTCGTCAAAGCCCTGAAAGAAATCAGGCCGGTCCACGCGAAGCGCCTGTTCTTCTTCAAGCATCTTTTGCACCGACGTGCTTGGCTGCACCAATTCGGCACGCTCGATGGTCAGCCGTAACGATCCGCCGTGAAGCATCAGCCGCTCGACATTGGTGACCGCTAATCCATAACGTCGAAAAAGCCGATCGGCGACCGTTAACGAGAAATAGCACAGATGCTCGTGGTAAATCGTGTCGAACTCTAGCCACTCGATC
>CAZNXE010000269.1:0-1441 GCA_964576465.1 uncultured Planctomycetaceae bacterium | reverse complement strand
GGTTTGAGTATGCGTTAGATTCCCTGGACAAAACCGTTGAGGTCGGGCACATGGGCCAGCACATTGTTGGCAAAAATGACATCGGCACTCTTTCCTTCACTCACAAGCCGCGTGGCCAATTCGGCGCTGAAGAATTCGGCCAATGTCGGAACATCCCGGGCGATTGCGGCGTCGGCAACATTTCGTGCCGGGTCGATGCCCAACACCGGGATGCCCCGCTGCGCGAAATGTTGCAAGAGATAGCCATCGTTGCTTCCCGCTTCAAGGACTAGGGAATCAGCTTTCAGTCCCCTTTGTTGAATCAGCCGCTCGGTCAGCGTGCGGCAGCTTTGAATCCGCGTGTCTGAAAAGCTAGAGAAGTACGCATACTGGCGAAAAAGTGTTTCTGGCGGCACGGTTTCCGTAATCTGCAGAAGTCCGCATTTCCGACAGAAGACGAGTCGTAGCGGAAAAACTGGGTCGGGCTCGTGCAACTCATCCTGTTGAAGAATTCGATTCGCAAGCGGCGTGCAACCCAAGTCGAGAACGGAGGCAAAACCGGCATGCTCGTCCGTCTTGGTCGCCTCGGTCATCGATACGGACGACTGTTGCTGACCGCAAAAGCGGCAAGTAATCGATGGTTTGCCCGCACTATTCATCATAAGAACCATGCACAAGAAATCGTTGCCGTTGAGCTTGAACAGGACGCCAACAAAGCGCGCGGCCAACCTTGCGACTTTACGGTCCATCGTCAGCCGCTGCAAGTCGTGTAGTTTTCGCCTTGCCAGACTATTTTGCGGCCATGAATCCCCGTGAGGAGGCTTTTGTGCTTGACAGGCACCCGTCCAGCATTCAGCTTGAATAGGAATCTTCCATCGGCAGTGGATGCTCATCGCATGCTGTCGCGCCGTCCGCATAGCACTTCGCAAAGGGCGCTCGGTCGAAGGATACCCTTCTGCAACGCGGTCTCGACACGGCGAGTCATCGTAGTGGCGCTATTCAGCGGTGAACCATTGACGTTGGAGTTGACCACCCTAACCCGGCAGCGGCTGGAAGAGGCCGCCGCGCACTTTGCGCGTTCTGGATACATTCTTCTCGATGGGGTCGACGACACGGTGACACGACCGTTGCGGCGCATCGTGGCCGACACACTCGGGATCGGCGATGCAGAGATGGGCGAGTTGCTGGCACCGTCGACCGACGATTGGGCTTTCCCTCTCGAAACTCGTCGGAAGCTGAGCCAGATTGAAACTCCGCCATCGCTGGCCGATGACCTCATCGAAACCTTGCGCCCCGTGCTGCACGCGTTGCTAGGACCGCTAGCCCACGTTAGCGGTAGCTTCCACGCGCAATTCAAAGCCGCCCGTGCCATGCAGCACATGGTCGATCATGGTGGGTATCAACACCGAAACGATCATATGGAACTGCACGGGGCGTATCTGTTGCACCAAGATTTCGCCGG
>CAZNXE010000268.1:0-8127 GCA_964576465.1 uncultured Planctomycetaceae bacterium | reverse complement strand
TCAACCGTACCGCTGCACGCCTCTCAAGGCATCTTGTCGCTACGCGACCCAGCCGGCTGCGCGGCTGGGCCACCCGTCCAAGCCTAATGCTCTTGGCAAGACCTCTACCCGTCATGCGTTCCCATAGCATGCGGTAATACTTCATTACGCGAATGGGGTCGGCCGTGGCTTGGCCTTCTTCGAGCAACATCCAGCCGTCGAAGTTGGACTGCTTTAGCAGGGCGAAAAGTTGCATCCATGGATAGTCGCTGATGAGGTCGTGGATGTGAAGCGTGCCGAGTCGATCTTGGACTAACTTGAAATTGTGGTCCAACCCTTCGCCGGCGGTGTCCGTTGGGTTGCAGTTCCAACACACCACGGCGCCAGGATGATCGGCGGCTTGCATGATCTTTTGGATGCGAGGCACTTCACTCGTACCGCGCCCGTGGACTTCGAGTCGGATTTCGACGCCGTATCCCTCGCCAAAGGCGGCCACGTCGGCGAGCGAGTGGCCGATCTGTTCCAAGGTGCGGCTGATTGGAACTTCGGTCGGGAGACCGTTGGGGCGGACTTTGATCCCGGTCCCTCCGCAGTCGTGGCACAGTTGGATAAAAGCCTTGGTCTCTTCGATGTTCTTCTTCAACACCACAGCGTCGGGAGAATGATACTCGCAGGCGGTCCCTAACCCGACCAGCTCGACCGGGCTGTCATCGAATCGCGCCGCCACCTCTCGTCGCTCTGCGGCAGAGAGTGCAGGTTCGACCCCGTGGGCGTGTGTGCTGCGCAGCTCGACACCGGCGAAACCGGTTTCCGCACAGTTGGCAATCACCGTCGGCAAGTCCCAGTCTTTTCCCCAGTTGTACGTAACCAGTCCGAGTTGCATGGCGAACCGTTTCCTTCCTTTGCGAGAAGCCGGAGAGAGGCATCAGGGTTGAACGAATCTCGAAGCTACCAGTATGCAACCAGCAGTGTTCTCCTGCCAGCGGAAAGCCTGCGGGGGCAAATCGCGACGAAACGAGTAAGATGTAGGCAAGATACTCGGCTGATTGGCGAATACCCCTCGCAGGAGACCATCACGGCGGCGGTTGATTTCGACATCAGGAATGTGCCGGGTGGCGAATCGGTAAGGAAAATAACGCATTGAGCGGGGAGCACACGATGTCCGCAGGCCCTCTACCCGAGCCACCCCAAGGGGCATCGGGACGAACCGACGAAGAACGTTTCGTCTCAATGCTTGCGTATCTCTCTGGCATCGTGGGCTACGTGGTTGTCTTCCCGCTGGTCAACTTGATCGGCCCTTGTGTTTTTTACTATCTCTACCGTCATGAATCGAAGTTCATCGCTTTTCATGCGCTGCAGGCCATCTACTTGCAGTTGGCGGCGCTGTGCATCTTTGCTGGCTTGACGATTGGGACGTTTCTCACCTGCGGCATCGGCTATATCATTGCCTATCCACTTTTCGGCTTGCTGTGGATTGGGATGCTCGTCACGACAATCTTCATGGCCGTGAAAGCCCATCAAGGAAAAATCCACGAGCTGTGGTCAATCGGGCCACGGGCGAGACGTCGGGTTGGTGTGTGAAACGCCCTGGTGCGATAGAACCGTTGATGGTTCCAAGATCACCGCCTTTAGGCGTGCGGCAAGTGAGAACGTACCAATCACAACCCGACGCGTAAGCGAGGGAATGCAGGGTATTATCCCTCGCTCACGCGTCCCCTTGGTATATTCTCATTCGCCGCTCGCCTTTACAGCAGTTCGTCCAACTCTTCCACCAGCCGATCGAAATGCGCCAGCGCGGTCTCCACGGGCTTCGGCTTGCGCATGTCGACGCCCGCATCGCGAAGCAGATCGAGTGAATATTTCGAGCAGCCGCCCCTTAGGAAGTTCAAATAGTCGTTCAGTTCCGCGTCGCCACCCTCCAGAACGCGTTTGGACAGTGCAATAGCCGCCGACATGCCAGTGGCGTATTTGTAGACGTAGAAGGCTCGATAGAAGTGCGGAATCCGCAAACATTCCAGCGACAGTTCGTCATCGAGCGCGAAGTCGGGGCCGAAGTATTTTTCCAGCAATGCGCGATAGACCGACTGAAACGCGTCGAGCGTTAGCGGTTCGTTGTCGTCGGCCATGGCGTGGGTGATTTTCTCGAACTCAGCGAACATGGTCTGGCGGAAGATTGTTCCTCGCATGGCGTCGATTTCGCGATTGATGAGAAAGGCCCGTTGCTTGGCGTCGGTCGCGTTTTCCAAAAGGTGCTGACTGAGCAGTTGTTCGTTGAACGTGCTGGCGACTTCCGCCACGAAGATTGTGTACTGGTAATACTGCATGGGCTGGGTCGTTTTCGAGTGCCACGTGTGCATCGAATGGCCGGCTTCGTGCGCAAGCGTGAAGACGTGCGAGAGGACATCAGTCTGATAGTTCATCAGAATGAACGGGTCGCCGTCGTACGCGCCAGAGCTGAACGCGCCGCTTTGCTTTCCCTGGTTCTCGTAACGATCGCACCATCTTCCCTTGAGACCCTCCTCGAGCACCTTGCAATAGTTGCTGCCCAGCGGGGCGAGCGCCTGCATGACAAGTTCGACCGCTTGCGACCAGGAGTGTTTGACTTCGAGCTTGCTCAGGATCGGCACATACGTATCGTAGTGGTGAAGGTCCCGCAGCCGCATTCGGCGACGACGAATTTCGTAGTAGCGAAACAGCCCCGGCAGATGATCGTGGACGGAGTCGATGAGGTTGTCGTAGACCGAGGCTGGAACGTTGTCGCTAAAGAGCGAGGCCTCCCGGGCACTCTTAAAGTTGCGGACCCTGGCGCGAAACACATCGCCTTGGATGGAACCCCGAAGCGAGGCCGCCACGGTGTGCCGATGCGCGGTGATCTGTTCGTAGTATTGATGGAACGCTTTCTTGCGTAGCGAGCGCTTGGGCGAGTTGAGGAATGCCGAGAACGAGGAATGGCTTAGTTCGATCTTCTGTCCCTGGGCATCTTCAATCATGCCGAACTTCAGGTCGGCATCGTGCAGTTGGCGAAAAACCTGGCTGGCGGTGCTTGCCATTTCGCTTTGCATGGCCAACAGTTTTTCCTCGCTGTCGCTAAGCGTATGCGGTTTGTAGCGCAGCCATCGATCCAACAACAGGTGGTAGTCGGCCAGTTGCCGGTCTTTCAAAAACCGCTTCATCTTCGAGTCGGCGATGGCCATGATCTCGGGTTGGATAAAGCTGGCCGCCTGCTGCGCACGGCTGCCCGCGTTGGTGAAGCGAGCAAGCATCGCCTGCGCTCCACTATCGGCGGTATCTTCGGCAGTTCGCAGAAATGCATAGGTGCCAAGACGGTCGGCAACTTGGTCAAACTCGGTGTCGAACTTCAGGCATGCGGCCAACTGTTTGGCGCTCTGTCCTAGCGTGCCACGGAACTTGCCGAATCGCGGAATACGTTTTTCCCATTTGCGAAACTCGGTTTCCCAAGCCGCATTGGTCTTGTAGAGACTCGATAGATCCCAGGTGTCTTGTTCACGAACCTTGCTGCGCTGGGGGAGTCGTTTAGTCTTGCTCATGGGTTCTCGGTATCAGGTGTTGGAATCCAAAAATGGATTCGGGTTCAATTGCAATGAACTACGTTGATTGCATTAGGGCATCAGGCGTTACTTCTCTGCCAGGGGTGTGTCGATCCATGTGCGTTGCTCATAGGAAGCCAACACGGCGTCGGCCACACGCTGGGCGTTGAGGCCTTCGTAGTAGCTGGGCATCGCCGGGCGGTTCGCAACAATGGCTGAGACAAACTCCCACGCTAGGTCGTGTCGAAATACCGTGGCAGGTTCACCAATGCTCGGATCACGAGGGCTATCTGCCGGCTTCAAGAATTCCTCGGGCACGGCAGTGGCTTCCAGGTCTTGTCCGGTGCGACCGAGCAAGATTGTATTCGGTTCGTGCAAACGATAGACGGCAGATGCTTCGGCGCCGTTGATTTCGGCCCATTCGTGCCCGAAACCGTTGCGTCCGTATCCTTTGGCCAATGTCGTTCCTTCCCAAACACCAACCGCACCGCTATCGAATTCCCCGATCAGGCACGACCAGTCGTCCACTTCCGACGGGGGACAAGATGCTCCGTCGGGCGTTGTCGTCCGCTCGGCAAAACGAGCCACGGCGCCGCACACCCTGCGAATGGGTCCAAGCAGATCGATCGCGAAGTCGATGCGGTGGATGGTCATATCGAAAAGATCGCCCGCGCCGGCTTTGTCTTTGTATTGTCGCCATCCCCAACTGGTTTCCGGCCAATCGAGAAACCGTTGCGAACGAAAATGCCTCGGCTGCCCGAGGTTGCCACTGGAGACCAAGTGTTTCAAGTATCGCATTGCCGGGGCGAAACGGTAGGTGAAAGCCGTCATATGCACGACGCCAGCATCGCGGGCGGCCACATACATGGCTTCGACTTCGGCCCCACTAAGGCCCAGCGGCTTTTCGCACATTACGTGCTTGCCGGCTGCAACGGCCGCCAGCGAGATGGGGTGATGCGTCATATTGGGCGTGGCAATAATCACGGCATCGACCGCCGGATGGTTGCAGATGTCCTCGAAATCAGTCGAGACGGACAGATCATGCCAGTCGTCGCGAAGCGCCTCCCATTCTCGGGCGCGACGTGCCGCCAAGTCCCCATCGGCGTCGCACACGGCCACCAGCCGAGCACGGCGATCGAGCGCCAGCCCTGGCACGTGGTGATAGTCGCTCACGGCTCCAGCACCAATGATGGCCACGCCCAGCGGCGATTGTGTATTGGGATCGCTCATAATTGTTATAAAGTGTTTTGGAATCGTTGCCCTCATCGATTCAGCAGCGTACGCCGTGCATCGCGTTCTCACAAGCCGTGTCGACACGACTCCACGCATCGCAAGAAATGGCCCTGTGGAGCGAAGTGTCTTCATGTCTCCGTGGGAAATTCTTGGCGGAGTGTGACGGGGATTTGCGAGGCGAGCGTTTGGATGCTGGTGTCGTGGAGGAGGGCAATGCCGTGGCGCTGATGCGCCTTGATATCTGAGAACGTGCCTCCATAGGAGCGGAGCCGGCTATTGCTTGGTTTCCGCGCTGTATCCATGTGTTTGATCGCCATCGGCTTCCAGTTGGTTAAGGACTGCCCTCTTGTGGTGGCGGCCAATCGTGAGGAGTTTTTCGACCGCCCGGCGACTCCCCCGGTGATAAATGAGGCCACACTCGATGACGGGGCAAAGCGTCGCTTTGTGTGTGGTCTCGATCAGCGTGCCAGCGGTACCTGGTTGGGTGTCAATGACGCGGGGCTGTTGATTGCCGTGACGAATCGCCACTACGAACCGACACCACCCGACCCACGCTCTCGAGGGCTGTTGTGCATGGAGCTGTTGTCGATGTCCGATGCAAGGCAGGCCGCGGATCGGGCCGTGTCTGAATTTCAAACGGGAAGATATGCAGGGGCCAACTTCGTGTGTCTCGATCGCAACTTCGGTGCGGTCGTTCATGGCGGCAAGGAGATTCGATATGAAGAACTAAGGGCCGGTCTGCACCTCATCACGAATCACGACTTGAATGATGAGAATGACGATCGGCTGCGATACTTCCGCAGCCTCTACGCAAACAAAGATGTGCAAACGGCCGCCGACTTCATGGCTACCACGGCCAACATCTGTGGCCAAGGCCCGGATGTCGACAACGAACGAACCATTGTCGTGCGGATCGCCGACCGCGGGACGGTTTCGTCATCATTGATTGCCGTGCCCGACAATCCGCAACAGGCAATCTATCGCCATGCACCCGGGGCACCGGACAAAACGCCCTACGAGGACTATTCTTCGCTGCTGCGAACCGTGCTGAGCTGCTAGAAACGAGCGGCCGGATTTGCATCTACCAGCGAAGCAACGCATCTCGCCGTCACGCCGCGTCGGCGTATTCGTAGAGCAGGGTGTTCCCTTGTTTGCCGACTTGTCGCGTGGTGCCCATCTCGCGGAAGCAATAGGCGATTTTCTGGGCACACGAACGGTCGATGTCCAGAGCGGTGGCTAGCTGCTGGGTATCGAATGGATGTGGCAGTTGAGCGCCGACAAAATGCCGCAAATCAACGGCTCGCTGTAACGAGTGCATCTCCACGATCTCGATGAGCCGACGATCTTCGACGACCTGATCCGAAGCCCGCCATCGCCGTCGTCGACCATGTCCCGGGTATCGCCACTCCTCGACGTCGACCAGCAGTATATCGAGCGCAAGACGTTCATGAGGAAAGACGCCCGTGAAGTGAACCAACTCCTCGAACACATCGAGCAGGCTTCCCCGCTTGGGGCTCAGACGGCGGTGCTTGACCGAACCGGCACGTGACGTCTGTTTCACCAAGTGCTTTCGCCCGATGACGGGCTTCACGACCCGTACGTGGTGATGCTCGAGCAGATCGCGGATCTTGTCGCGGATTGCCGCCAACGAACCATGTTGGATCTCGACCAACTCCTCGCCGCAGACCACATCGATTCGGTAGTCGCCCAGTGTGATCTCGGTCTGCGACGGGTCGTCCGCGTAAAGCTCTTTCAACTGGCGATGCAACGACGTTTCCACACGACACTCAGGGCTCGACCGATGGCTCAGCGGCGGAACAATGCCACACAACCCTCATCGGACCCCGCGGCGGCCACGCTTCAGCGAGAGTTACGTTCCCGAAGACGATTCAAGCCTGCTAGCTTGCATCGGGCGCGGGGGGCTCAATCCCAAAATCACGGATGGTTAGCAAGGGCGAGAATTTGTACCCGCGAGACTCGAAGCACTCGCGTCCACCTTCCATGCGGTCGATGACCACCAGAACTCCGCGAACCTTCAGGCCGTATTCCTCGCAACGTTCGATGGCCAACAGCGACGATCCGCCGGTGGTGACGACGTCTTCAACGATGACCACCTCATCACCGGCTTCGACAGGGCCTTCGATGTACCGCTGCAACCCGTGCCCTTTGGATTCCTTGCGAACCATGAAGCCCAACAGCTTTCGATCGCGGATGCCTGCCATGGTGACGATGGCAGCAGTGATTGGGTCGGCCCCGATGGCCATGCCGCCGACGGCTTTGGGAAGCGGGTCGCCCAGTAGTTCGAGCATTCCCTCGGCCACCAGGGGCGCGCCTTCGGAAGAGAGCGTCACCTGCTTGCCGTCGAGATAATACGATGCCTTTTTGCCCGAGACCAACGTGAAGTCGCCAAACCGCAGCGCCCGTTCGCGAACCAAATCCATCAAAGCTTGTCGATCGTACACGGCCATGAACCTCGCGGGACGGGGGAAGCGGCAACCAAGATTCCCCTTCCTATAACACGCGAGGCGCACCGCGACCAGAGGCCAACAGAACGTTGCCGCCCGTGGCGGTGACAAGTGGTTGCGTTCTAGCCCGAATGATTCATGAGCGATCTGCTGCGGAGCCCTAATTCGGTCACCTGCTTCGTCAAAGAACGACTTGCCTTTGCTCACGTATTCACCAATACGATGCGCAGCCAAGTCATTCTTTTCCTTGCATCTGCCTCGACTTAGGGCTCCTCGCGACGATCTTCATGAATCATCCGGGCTAGCGGCGGATGACCACGCGCGATCCGACACTCAGAATGTCGTACACGTCGGCCACATCGGCGGGACTGAGACGAACGCACCCGCGAGATTCGGCTTTTCCGATGCTCTCCGGATTGTTCGTTCCGTGAATGCCGAAGCCGTTCCCCAAATCGATCCACCGTTCTCCCAGCGGATTGGTCGGATCGTCGGCGGCAATCTGCTGGTCGGGGCCGTAATAGATCGGATTTTCGAGCTTTTGCTGCACGACGTACTCGCCCACCGGAGTTGATTGTTCCTGTCCCACGCCGATACGAAAGCGACCGGCGTAACGGCCCTGGACGTAGAGCGTCAACAGGAACTCATCCAGATCGATCACCACGTCGAAGGGGCCAGGCACAACTTTCAATTCCGCGCCCAAGGGCAACTGCGTGGGGTCGACACCATTGATCTTGGCAAGAAGCTGCCAGGGAACCTGAAATTTCTCGGCGATGGATTGCAACGTGTCGCCCGGCTGCACGACGTAGGCGGGCACAAGTAGGTTGTGCTGATTCGAGTAAATCACCGAACCTGCCACGCGGTCTAAAATCCGCATGAGGTCTTGGTGTTCGATGGCGGACAGC
>CAZNXE010000267.1:0-8179 GCA_964576465.1 uncultured Planctomycetaceae bacterium | reverse complement strand
GACGATGAATAAGAACCCGTCGTCATCGCAATAGCCCAAATCGCCGGTGTGGAACCAACCCTTACGCATCGCCTCGGCGGTCTCTTCTTCCTTGTTCAAATAGCCACACATGATGTTGGGGGCTTTGATCACCAACTCGCCAACTTCGGTGTTAGGAAGCTCATTGTCGGCCTCGTCGAAGATCTTCATCTCGACGCCTTCAAAAGGAGTTCCGATCGAACCCGATTTGCGGTGCTCGGGACGATTGATGCAGACACTGACCGTCGTTTCGGTCATTCCAAAACCCTCGTAGATCGGCACATCCGACGACTTTTCAAACTGGTTCATCACTTCCATCGGCATCGCCGCACCACCGGAAATGCAATATCGCAGCTTCGGAAAATTCTCCTTCCCGAACTCCGGATGCTTCAGCAGATAGTGAAACATCGTGGGGACGGCCGCGAAGGATGTGATTTCGTCTTTCATCAGGCTGTTGAAACAATCGGCAACCTCGAACCGCGGATGGAGCACCACGGCGGTGCGATTACGAACCGATGCGTTCAACACACCATTGAGCGCGAAGCAATGGAACAGCGGCAACACACACAGCGCTTTGTCGTCAGGCTCAACTGAAATGATCGATTCCATCATGTCGAGATTGGCCAAAATATTGGCCCCGGTGATCTGCGCCCCCTTGGGCTTGCCGGTGGTGCCCGAGGTGTACAGTGTCATGATTGGCAGTGAAGGATCGATCTTCGCCGGTTGAAACGAATCGTCGACTTCAACCATCAGATCGAAGAAGACTTTGTGCTGAGACATTTCCGCCGGCGGGTCGATCTTTCCGCTGGGCAGCACGAACACCATCGGCGGCTTCTCGAGCTTCGCCACGGCAGCGTGAACCGACGCCAGAAACATATCCAACACCACGATCACCTTGAGATCGCTATCGTCGGCCAGATACTCCACTTCTTCTGCTTGGAGCATGACGTTCATCGGAACGAAGGTCGAACCGTTCATGAGCGTGCCGTAATAAGCAGTGACAAACGGCGGAACGTTGGGCAGCATCACGCCCACCGAATCGCCTTCACCAATACCATGCTTGCGGAGCCCCGCGGCGACCATTTTGGCCTGTTCGGCAACCATGAAAAACGGGTATTGCGTCCCGTCATATTCAAGGAACGTACGACCAGGATCTTCACGGGCGGCGTCGAGCAGAAAATCGTGCAGGCTCATGCAATAAAACTCCCCAATGGTGGAAGCAGAAAACACCCAAAGCGGCGGCCAAATCAACCGTGCGGCACGCAAGCGGCGGCAACGCCGGGCGGGGTGCCTAACACTGTTGACTGTTCAATCGGAGAACGTGACGATCCAGTTGTAATTCGTCGAAAGACGACTGTCAAAGAGAACTCCCGGCTCCATGCGGCAAGCTGCCGCGTTGTGGCACGGTTTCACGTAAAGCCGGGCAGGATATGACGATCGCGTCAGCAACCCGATTCTCCACCTCCCGCCGAGTGAAGCCCACAGGCGGATGGGACTCCTTATCTTGGACCTGCAAGCCGGGGGCGAGCGCTGGCCACGGTTCTTGCGTGGAATGCACGGGTCTGTTTGGACAGAGTCGGGCAGGGCATATGATGAGTCGCGAGTCTTGTTGAGTTCGACAAAGCAACCTGTTCTAGAGGCGAGCCGATCGATGCAGTATGAGGCTGAGCAAAAATACCCCTTGGAGGATTTCGAGCGGGTCGAGGCGAGCCTCGTGGCGATGGGGGCGACCCTCGGGCCACCTCGTGAACAGATCGATCGCTACTTCTCGCATCCAGCCCGCGATTTCGCCGCCACCGACGAGGCGTTCCGCATTCGGTCGATCGGCAGCGAAAACTGTGTTACCTACAAAGGCCCCAAGATCGACCAGACGACCAAAACGCGACGTGAGATCGAGTTGCCCTTGCCAGCCGGCCCCTCGAATGCTGCCGCCTTCGAGGAATTGTTCGCCGTGCTCGGATTTTCCGCGGTCGCCACGGTTCGTAAACATCGCCGCCAGGCAACGATTGACTGGCACGGACACACGCTGGAAATTGCCTTGGACGAAGTCGACGACGTGGGCCGTTTCGTGGAGCTTGAAATCATAAGCGACGAAGAAGACCTCGACGCGGCTCGCACGGCGTTGGGCGAATTGGCCCAGCAATTACAACTCACGGTGATCGAACGTCGGGGGTACTTGCAATTGCTGCTAGAGAAACGATGAGACAAGAAAATAGATTCAAATACCCAAGGGTAGGCACATCACAATGAGCGCGCCGTTCATCATCTTCTTGATCCTGGTTGTGGTGGTCGCTGTCTGCGTCGCCGCATATTATTCGCATCTTAGGCTGATGAAACGACAAGAGGAATTGGCCGCGTTGGCCAAGAGCTTCGGCTGGCGGTTCGACCCATCGAACGACGTCTCGCACGACAGTCGCTATAAGCAGTTCGATGTCTTCAGCCAGGGCCATTCACGGTTCGCCTACAATACGATTACCGGCGCAATGACAGTAGATGGTCGGGAGCTATCGGTGCGGATGGGCGATTACCATTACCGAATCAGAACGAATGATGGGAAAAATTCACGCACAACCACCTATCGCTTCAGCTACTTGATCGTCGAATTGCCGTTCATGGGGGACCAAGACCTGTTCATCCGCCGGGAAGGGTTTCTTGATAAACTGGCCGGGTTCGTCGGCTTCGACGATATCGATTTCGAGTCGGCGGAGTTCAGCAAACGCTTTTTCGTGAAAAGCTCCGACAAAAAGTTCGCCTACGATATCGTGCATCCGCGGATGATAGAGTTTCTGCTCGGCAGCAACCCGCCGACTATCAACTTAAATCGTCGTTGCTGCTGCTGCATTCGCACCGATGAGAAACACTGGAAGCTCGAAGAATTCCGCTCGATGATTGGTTGGGTCGAAGGTTTTTTCGATCGCTGGCCCGATCACGTGACCGCCACATTCGACGGTTAGTTCTTGCCTGTTAGTTGTGTCGTCGTTTCGTTGTGGTATTTTTCTACCTCTTGGCTTTGTCCCACCCCAACGGCATCACGACACGACGTACCGAACAATTCGCCCAACCGGCCCATTTATTTCAAACCGGCAACCGCCATGGAAATACTCTTTCCGCTGATCTTCATCGGAGCGATTCTGCTCTTGCCGCTGCTGTGGCTCATGGTGAATTACAATCGCTTTGTTGGTATTCAGCAGCATCTGCGTGAGAGCTGGTCGGATATCGATGTCGAAATGAAGCGACGCTACAATCTCGTTCCCAATCTTGTGCAGACCGTCAAAGGTTATGCCTCTCACGAACAGGAGGTGCTGCAACAGGTGGTCGAGCTGCGCAATCGGGCGATGGCCAACCATGGCACCGCCACCGAGCAAGCCGTTGATGAGTCGGCCCTACAGATTGGCATGAAGCGGTTGTTCGCGGTTGTCGAGAATTATCCAGACCTGAAGGCCGATGCCCATTTTTTGGCCCTGCAAAAAGAGTTGGCCAACACCGAGGACCGCATCGCCGCCGCACGACGGTTCTTCAATGGCAATGTCCGCGAGTTGAACCAACTGTGCGAACAGTTCCCCACGAACCTCATCGCCAGCGTGTTCGGATTCAAGACCGCCGACTACTTCCAACTCGCAAGCGACGCCGAACGCGTGGTGCCCAGGGTTTCGATGGAAGGGGCGTGAGGTGAGTTGGCGTCGCGCTGGGCGAGCTGACCTGCGAACTGTGACCTACCCGCAATATCGGACGGGCCATCCACTGTGCCGATTTGTCAGTCATGCCGGTAGGCAATCTCGACAATGCTTTCTTCATCGAACTCGACGTGCAGAAGCCAGAGCCAGGGACTTGAACCAAAGCGTTCGCCGAGGTCGATCTCGTATGTAATGTGGCCGTCAGATTCGTGATCAGGTGGTCCCAGTAGAGCGACGACGTCCTCGCGGTACATGCCATTCAGGCGGTGGCTCGACAGTAGATCGTCGTGCATCCGACCCCGTTCGATGTGGGAACCGGCACGCCATGCCGAGGAATCAAACTTCGTGGCAACCATCGATTCATATGCTGGCCGAACAAAGACACTGAATACCACAATCACGGGGAGCAAAAGGATCAGAGCTAGAATCCCAAAAATCATTCGCCATCGCATACTTGCACTCACGAGTTTGGGCGGACCATAAGGTGGGTGACCCTGTCGGCGGCGGAGTAAATCGAAGGGGTTCGCTCGCTGTGCTGACAGAACCTACAATTCTGCGAACTTTATTCCGGAATTACGATATCGATCGTTTCGAGTGGTGCCTGCCCGGCACCGCGAACTGATACCACGTGGACGACGGTGTTGCGAACAACGAAGATAGCTCGGTACACATTGCCACTTTGGGTCTTGAAGAGCACTTGACGAAGCGGTTCACTGAATTGGTCTGCCTCTGGGGCAAGGCCATATGCCAAGGCTCGTCGGGCGAGCTGACCACGGGCCGATTCGAGAGCGTCTAGCCAGCGAAGAGCACCTTCGGCTGACCGCTCGGCGAGCCAATCGCGAATTTGGCGGACGCAGCGTTCTGCTTCGCCGGTAAAGCGAACGTCGTACGTCATTTCGTTTTGAGATCCGCTCGAAGTTCATCGAGCACATCTTTCGCGGGGCGTGTGCGACCTGCTTCAACGTCAGCCAAACCTCGCTTTACAGAATCGACCGTTTCCTGCTGCTCTCGTGACGCTTCCCATGCACGGAGCAATTCGTTCATCGATTCAGCGTCGTCACTCGCGAGCTTTTCGGCGGCAAATCGCTGGAAGTCGTCGAGATCTGCTTTGGTGATCGACATTGGTGTCTCCAGGGCGAGCGGCGAATGAGAATATACCGACGCGTGAGCGAGGGACCAACCGGTAATACACTGCGTTCCCTCGCTTACGCGTCGGGTTGTGATTGGTACGTTCTTATTTGCCGCACGCCCAGAAAGGAAATGCGTTAAACAGGAATAGACCTTCTGTACGCTCTACACCTGCGGCTCCCACCCTTGGCGATACTCGCGCTTCCAAAGCTTTTCAGCCGCCGTGTTGTTTACGATTCGGCGGTCGGTTGGGTTGAAATCGACCGTCGTGCCGGTGCGGTAGGCGATGTTGCCTAGATGGCACAGCAGCGCGCTGTCGACGCCTGTCTGCACGTCGGCGTTTGGCTTGCGGTCGCTACGAACGGAGTCGAGAAAATCGTGGAGGTGCTCGAATTCCCCTCGGGTCAGCGACTGTTGTTTGAGTTGCTTGCCCTGCATGTCGAACACGCGATAGTCCTTCGAGCTGATCATTAGCGAACCGCGATCGCCGTAGAACTGAATGCCGAATGTCTCACCCTCGAACCCGCGACGATGCCAAGTGCGGTGTTCCCAGTGAATGGCTCGATCCAACGGCGAACCGTTTGCTTCGTCTGCCGCGTAGACGAACGTGGCAATCTGCGTGTCGGGCGTTTGTTGGTCGTCGTCGAAGAACATCTTGCCGCCGCTACATGTCACGCGATTCGGCAGCCCCACGTCGAGCCCCCAGCGGCAGACGTCCAAGGCGTGGATTCCGTTGTTGCCGATCTCTCCGGTTCCCCAATTCCAGAACCAGTGCCAGTTGTAATGAACGACGTTGTCACGATAGGGCTGCTCCGGCGCCGGACCTTGCCACAGTTTGTAGTCCAACCAGGCAGGCGCGGGCGCTTCTTTCCCGTGTCCGATGTTGGGTCGCTGGCTGTTAATCCACCCTCGTGCAAACCGCGCGGTGCCGATTTCGCCAGACTGAACTAGCTCGACGGCCTCGGCAACTCCCGGCGAACTGCGGCGCTGCGTGCCGACTTGCACGACACGCTTGTGATGCCGGGCAGCCGCGATCAGCATCTCGCCCTCGTGCGGATTGTGTGAGACCGGTTTTTCAACATACACGTGCTTGCCCGCGGCACAGGCGAGAATGGCGGCGGGGGCATGCCAATGATCGGGCGCGGCAATCACCACCGCATCGACCGCCGGGTCGTCGAGAATGCGTCGCAGATCGCCGACTTGCTCGGGCGTTCGCGATTGTTTGCTGGAGGTGGCCGATGCGGCTTCGGCCATGCGCTTGCTGTCGACGTCGCACACATAGGCGATTTCGGCGCCCGGAATTCCAGCAAACTCTTTCGAGAGCGTCGTGCCGCGTCCGCCGGTTCCGATAACCCCCAGCACAATTGTTTCGGCCGCCGAAGGCGTCTTGTCTTCGGCTGCAAGTGTTGACGGAGTTCGCCATGTTCCAAGCCCGGCAACTCCGGCTCCGACAACGGCCGCATCTCGCAAGAAACGGCGGCGGTTAACATCTCGCATCATGGCGACGAACTCCAAACAGAATTGACGTTGTGTTGTATCTCACGTGGCACGAAAGAAAGGGAAACCCAGCAGCCTCGATCCACATGGTCCCGGGTTCTCTCGTATTCTTCGTGCCCACCTTCAAGCGTTCGTTCTTTGTAAGTGGCCCACAATCGGGCCAGTTCCAGGGCCTACTCATTATGACCGCTGGTCGGCGTCAATGAAACGTGTGCCAGCAGCCGCATTTGAACTTTCTGAGGTGGGCAGACTTGCTTGGCACTCGCCGGTTTGGCGACGGCGGTCTAGAATCGAACGTCTGCCCACCTGTCTAACGGAGCCAGCGGTGCCGTTCTATCGTCCTACCCCAAAGCCAGCATCTCCGAACCACATCCGGCGATATGCGACCGATCGAAGGTCGCCTCGATGAATCCTCAAGGAGCAAAGGCTCCGCTTGATCGGACAACAGCCGACAGCTCCCTGATCTCCTCGGTCGAAAACGACGCATCGCTTGCCGCGGATTCCAGTCAAGATGAGCTTCGATCGTCCGTTGAAGAGAATGCGGAGATTGAAGTTCACGAGCCGCGCAATCTGATCACACTTGCCATGCACCAAGTGGTGTTGCGAGTTGGTTGGGTCTTCAAGACCGAGACCGTGATCATGCCGGCTTTCTTGGATTCAGTTGGCGGCGCGGGATGGATGCGAGGGTTGCTGCCGGTGTTTAATCGCGTGGGGCAGAGTGTGCCGCCGGCGATCTTTTCGCGACAGCTTCGGGTGATGCGACACAAGAAATGGGGCTTGGTCGCCTGCACGTTCTTGATGGCCGCGCCGTTCATGGTTCTGGCAGGCGCCTGTAGTATTTCCGGATATCGCCAACAGTGGTGGATGGCTCCATTGTTCCTGACTATGTACGGAATGTTCTTCGTCTTCAACGGCCTCAATAACCTCTCGTACGACACCGTGCAGGGAAAATTGATTCGGCCCAAGCGGCGTGGGCGGTTGGTCATTCTTTCGATCGGATTCGGGTCGATTCCCGCCATTCTCGCCGCGTGGTGGTGGTTGGGGGCGTGGTTGGCGTGGCCCGAGGGAAGTGGCTACGCGATGATCTACGGGTTCATCGCCTGCTGCTTCGTGGCTGCGGGGTTCATCGCGCTGGCCGTGCATGAGCCGCCCGATAACCACGGGCTATCCCGGGATAGTGTGTCGCAACACTTCGCCGGTTCGTGGCGCATCCTGCGGCAGGACACAAACTTTCGACGTCTGGTGACCGCCACCGTTTTGTTTGCCACGGTGCTGTTACTGTTTCCGCACTACCAAGCCCTGGGACGCGAACGCTTCGGTCTGGGGGGCGCGGAAATGATGACGTGGGTGGTCATGCAAAACGTGAGTCTTGGCATTGCGAGCCTGGTTGCTGGCAGCTTCTCCGACCGGCTGGGCAACCGCCTTGTGCTGCGGTGCTTGTTTTTCGCGGGGGCCCTAACTCCGATCTTCGCAGTGGTGCTCACGCAGGTAGATCCCAGCATCGGGCGTTACGGTTTCCCCGTAATCTTCGTGCTGCTGGGTTTCACGCCCGTCACGCAGCGAACGCTCATCAACTACACACTGGAAATCAGCCCCACGGTCGAACATCCCCGTTACCTCAGCACGCTCAGTGTTTGCGCCGCCGCCCCCATTCTTTTTGGACCACTGACCGGCTGGCTGATCGACCTGACAAGCTTCGAGTTAATCTTCACCGCCGGTGCCGTGCTCATCGCCACCTCCGGTTTCTTGACGTTTGCTCTGATCGAGCCCCGGAATGAAGTGGACGACAATCGCGACGGCGTGAGGGACTAAGGCGTGCGGCAGATAAGAACGTACCAATCACAACCCGACGCGTAAGCGAG
>CAZNXE010000266.1:0-8249 GCA_964576465.1 uncultured Planctomycetaceae bacterium | reverse complement strand
TCTGCTTGGCGGGGCCGATCTCCAATTCGGTCGTAGTGGACGATGTACCGCCGTTGTCTTGCGACTCTGCCGGGAACTTGATCACGGAATCGGCGATCGCCAACTTGAGGCTCTCGGCATCCATTCCGATGCCCAACAGTGCGAACATTCCGCCGCCGGCATCGTCGCCTTCTTTGGCCGCTTCAAAGGCTTCGGACAGTTCGTCCGAAAACACGATATCCTTGACCTCGCCCGTGGGCGTGATCGTGACCTGGGTCGTCCCCGCGGTCAATCCGGTGAGAATACCGCCCATCTGCTCCCAGATCATGCCTTCGCCTTCTTCGCCAGACTTTGAGTCGTAGACGAACTCTCCGGTGAAGCCCGATTCCAGACGGAATTGCAGTCGATCGATGGACTGGGTCAACGTGGCACTGCCATCCTCGGCAACCGAATCAACTTTCCAAGTCAGGTCCAAGGCCTGATCCAGTTCAAAGACGATTTCGATTCCGCCAAAGTCGACGGCGATTTCCATCTTCTGTAAGGTCGCATACTGCACCTCCTCGCCCGGCTTGAATTTCCAGGCCAGTTTGTCGCCGGCAGTTGCTGAACCAATACTCGTCAGGGAGAGAGCAGCCGCGGTGGCGAGTACCAATGCGGTGCGTGTGGCAAGAAAGACCTTCATACGTTTCACCTTTTTTCTCGTGGACTCCGAAAACCAGCACACTGCCAACATCGGTCTGACGATCGCCGGGGGGCGAAGGCAGATCAACGCTAGGCCTCTGGTCGAAAATCTGGCGGAATTCTGTACCTGTGAAGAATAATTCCCACGGCTCCGGTCTGCAATGAGCAGTGCAGCCGAGGCACGTGAACATGTGAGGCGGCATGCCCACCCTCTGCATGCCACACCCAGCGACCCTCGACCGGTCAAGAGTGACCATCGGCCGGCGTTCCATTCTTGTCGCCACTACTTCTGTGTACCCTCGGGCCGGGGCTCAAGTTTCGTGTTCCTAGGCGTATTCTCAGGTCTCGGCTGCCTTCGCTACACGGAGAAGAGCAACGAAGGGGGGCCAATGTCCCTGTTTCGAGAGCCCTTGGAGAATAATTGCCGCCGCTTGCAGGCGGTCTCGTCACACTTGAGAATTACGGAGACGCCTTCATTTATAGTTCCGGTCACCATTCCCCGGGATGTCCCATCAAAACCCATTTAGATGACGAACTTATGGCTCCCTCAGGTGTTTACCACTCTCTTGGCGTACGTGCGATCATCAACGCTGCTGGCACGTTGACTCGTCTGAGCGGCTCGGTCATGGCCCCGGAGACCACCGCCGCCATGGTCGAAGCGTCTGGTAGTTTTGTCCGCATCGACGAACTACAGGCCGCCGCGAGTCGAAAGATCGCCGAGCACACCTCTGCAGAGGCCGCCTTGGTCACGGCTGGGGCTGCCGCCGGATTGACGTTGGCGGCCGCCGCATGTATTGCCCGGCTCGACTTCGCCGCCATGGACCTACTGCCGGCAACCGAGGGCATGGCCAGCGAGATCATCGTGCCGCGATCGCATCGCAACGGATACGACCATGCCCTTCGCGCCGCCGGAGCCCGATTGATCGAGGTTGGCATCGCCGAGCGAACCCGCGATCCCCAAGCCTGGGAGATTGAAGCGGCCATTGGCCCACGGACCGTGGCACTGTACTTCGGGGTCGGTTTTTCGCCGCTTTGTCTAGATCTGGTGATCGAGATCGCCCATCGAAACGAGTTGCCTGTGATCGTCGATGCCGCGGCGGCACTTCCTCCAAAGCGAAACTTGCGAACGTTCATCGAGGCCGGTGCCGATCTTGTTTGCTTCAGCGGTGGCAAGGCGATCGCCGGTCCGCAGGCTACCGGAATTCTGTGCGGTCGCCGTGAGTTGATCGCCTCGGCAGCGCTGCAATCGTGGGATCTCGACGTGCTGCCCGAATCTTGGAACCCGCCCTCGATATTGATAGACGCCAGTGTCGCCGCCCGCGGTGTGCCAAATCACGGCATCGGACGTGCCATGAAAGTTGGCAAAGAGCAAATCGTCGGGCTGTTGGTGGCGCTCGACCGTTTTGTCGAGCAGGACGAACATGAGCAACTCAATCGCTTGGCCACTGTGGCTAAATACATTCACCGCGAGTTGCAAGGATTAAGCGGCCTTGAAGCACGACTGGTCGAACGTGATGAGCAGTGGCCGGTGGTTGAACTGCGAATCAACCCCGATGTTGCGGGGACAACCGCCCTCGAATTGGTTCATACGTTGCAGCGAGCCGAGCCGGCCATCTATCTGATCGAGGGTTGCGCCCGCGAGGGCGTCAGCGGGATTGATCCGTTTTGCCTGCAAGCTGGCGAAGCCGAACAGGTTGTCGCCGAAATTCGTCGGGCGTGGATATCCCTGAGATAATCTGCCGCCTCAGCGCTGGTTGAGTTCTTCGCTGCGAGGCAGATCTTCGAGACTGGTGAGCCCGAACAGGTTGAGAAACCGCTGCGTGACGTAGTACTCGGCCTTTCTTGGCTTTTTCTCGCCCCTTTCTACGCGGAGTAGTTTGCGGCGCACCAATTGGTTCAGCACGGCTCCGCTTTGTGTCCCGCGAAGTTCGCGAATTCGCTCCGATGTGGTCGGCTGGTTGTAGGCCACCGCTGCAAGCACTTCGACAGCGGCTTGAGATAGACGAGCCTCGCGGATGCGACCGTAAAACCGATCGCGAACCTGGTCGAACTCGTCGAACAGCGCCATGCGATATCCACCCCGTTCGTTGACGATGCGGTAGGGTCGCTGCTGTTCCTCATACTGAAGGTTGAGTGTCTCGACGTGCCCATTGATCTCTTGCGCGTCGACACCACGGATCAGTGCGGCAATCCGTTCGCTATCGAGTGCTTCACCGGTCGGGTCGCCGGTGAAGAGCACCGCCTCGATGATCCCCAGCGGTGTCACGTCGCCGTGATCGGCGGGCAGTTTCTCCGCTACTTGCTCCTGGGGACTTTGCTCGGGGGCCTTGCTAGCGACCTCTTGCGGTGAGTCTTCCGTGCGTGACTTACCGTCTGTCTGTGGGGCAGCGGTTTCGTTCGGGGTGTCGTCATGCACCGCGGGCGGCGGTTGAGGAGAACCCGATAGCGAGGCGAATGCGGCACTGAGCTGTTCAGCCGACAGGGGGCCGCTGCCCGATGGCGAAGACCTCGCTTTCCGCTTCGGCGCGGAATCCTTTCGACGAATGGGAACCTCCACGGCTTCCGTATCAGGTTCAGGCTTCTGTCGCCGTTTAGGTTTCATCGTACGTCCGTGTTGAAACCCCCACGCATGACCACGTCTGCTGAACAAAGCCAGCAGTGGCATCTAGCTCATCAATCCGCGATGCACAGTGGACTAGGTGGTGCCAGTGTCATCTCGAACCCAGCCATAGGCGGCGTTCTCACGTTGCCCGCCGGCATCGTGATAGGCCATCTGCAACTTGGTCAGTTCATCCTTGGGGATATTGGTACGTTGCTCCTCGGCATCGATCCCGTAGAGCTTCGCGGCGTTGAGACCGAAGATTTTGGCTTTGTCTTCCTTGGTGACCTTCTCGTAACCGAACTTTTCGCACAGTTCATCGGAGATCTGGAATCGCTTGAAGGCATCGATCACCCACTGCGGGGAACCCCACCACAGACAATCGGTACCCCAGATGACGTGATCGGCACCGTAGTTCTTGATGTTCTTGCCGATCAGGTGCTGGCAGGCCTCGGGATGGTCGATGGCAAGCGCCCCGAACGACGAGCCGATTTCAGGGTAGACATTATCCATCTCGGGATTGCGCTCTTTGACCTTCATCAGCACATCGTGCCAACTGAAGTCGCCCGTCGTCGCGTCGAACTCCCAACCGGGCATCACCGGGGCGTGTTGCAGTGCCGAGTGGTAAATAATGAACGACAGATCGGGATGGTCCAGCGCCGCCTTCTCGACATCCTTCGGATTGGCCAGATGCCCAAGCGTCTTCGATTGATAGGAGAAGCCTTTGTGAACGCTAATGAGCTTGATCCCTAGCTCTTTCGACTTCTCGTAGAACGGATAGACGAGTTCTTCGTCATCGAGTTGGAATCCTTTGCCCGAGCGACCTGGATCGGTGTGGCAATACCACTTCCAGGAGTCGATACCGTATTGCGATACCTCGCGTTCTATCTGCTCGAGCAGTGCGGTTTTATCCTGGGAATTGGTTTTTTTGTCCCAGTAGTGGTTCGGGGCACAGTTCCCCTGGCATAGCGCACGTGTGCTACCGGCCATTTCATTGATGTCATTTTTTCGCATCGACATCAACCAACTGGGCAGCACACCACCGAAACGTTGGGGCCCTTCGACTTGGTTTCCCTTCCGGTCGAAGTTGCGTTCCTTGCCGGGTACGCCGGAGATAACCAGCATCGACGTTTCGCTGTCGAAGAACATCTCCTTGACAAAATTCGGGAAGGCGTAGGCCTCGGGTGTGTTTTCGAGCTTGAAGCCCATGTTCTTGACGAACTCTTGGTTCTTGAACATCGACATGTTGCGGAAGCCGATGGCAAGCCCGTTGGTAAAGTGGGACTGCACATCGATGATGAAATACTCACTTTTCGGCCACTTCTCTTCGTAAGCGCCGGGCTCCGTGGTCTCGGCTTCGTCGACGATCCAGTTATTGCCGTAAACCTGATTGCTGGCCCAAAAGGCGGTGGCAAGCCCCATGGTACTAGCAGCAAACGCACGTCGATCCATGCCCAGTTTTTTCGAATTTTCTTCCGACATGGTCTGAATCAGCTTCTCGACCTGCTTTTGTCGGGCGTTTTGCGGTCGCGGAACAAACTCTTCGTTGGAGACAACTTGTGTCGGCATGGCGGAATCGACGCCCCGTTTGCGGTCTCTGACCCATTTCGGAATCCACATAGAGTTATGCTCCTAGAGAGGCTGCTTCAGAATGATGGTCGGTTAATCGATCGTCCAAGACGCCAGACGTGACTTTGGTTATACCACTTTGTCGAAGCGGAGGTTTCAGGGGACAGCCGATATTCGTGACACCCCCAAAGGGCCTTAGCCCCCGCAATTTTGTGGGAAACGCCGCAGCTTACGTTCTGGGTGCAATGGGGCTCATTTGGTCAGCAGTCCGGCGTCAATCACAAACTCTGAACCTGTCATGTATCGTGCCGCGTCGGACGCAAGAAAGACTACCGAATTCGCCACATCGTCTGGTTCGATCCACGGCACGTCGATCAGATTTCCGGCTGACCGCTCGGCGATCTCTCGGGGTGTCGCCCCTTCCATCTCGGCCAATCCGTCGTTCATTGGCGTGTTGACTCCGGTGGGGTGAATCGAGACCACTCGAATTCCATGCGGCGCGAGTTCGATTGCCCACGACTTGGTCAACCCGGTCAGTCCCCACTTTGAAGCCGCGTAGTGGCTCAGGCGGTCCATGCCACGAAGCCCGGCGATCGATGAGTTGTTGATGATCACGCCAGCTTGTTGTTCGATCATGATCGGAATGACCCGCCGGGCGACCATCCAGGCCCCCTTGAGGTTGATGCCCAGCATGGCGTCCCAGGCATCTTCAGAGAGTTCGTGGGCCAGCCCATAGGCGCAGATGCCAGCATTGTTGAACAAGATGTCGATCTGCCCGAACAATTTCATGGCCCTGGCAACACCTTCTGAGACCGCCTCGTCGTCGCGGACATCGGCTTCGATGGCGAGCGCCTCAACACCAAGTTCACCGCAGGCAGCCACGAGCGACCCCAAGTCGTCTTCCGTGGCTTGACGGTAGCTCGGATACGTAACATCTCGGGCAACGTCGAGCGCGGCGATGTTGACCCCGCGCTTTGCCATCGCCAGGGCCGTGGCGCGGCCTTGTCCCAAAGCGGCACCGGTAATCAAGGCGACCCGGCCAGAGAGATCTTCAAACATCGTCTTTCTCCACACATCTGCACGATGGAAATAGCAGCAACGCTCGGCGCGTCGTACCGCCGACTGCGTTGGATTGTAGTGGCCGGAAGTGGGCCATGGCAGTGAGGTATGGTCACGCTGTCGAGGCCGATTGTGCGATGGGACTGGAAAGTGATGACGACCGCCCCCTGTCGGGCTTCGACAACCGGGTGGTCAAGACGTGGTTTTCACCCTAGCATAAGGGGACATGGGGGGTCTTGGTCTTCCCGTGAAATCGGGAGGCTTCTAGACGAATGAAGGCTCTGTTTTCGGTTCATGTGATGTTGTCATTTCTTGCCCACGGTTCGGTGCGGACGACGGATGAGTAACGGTCCCCAATCTCCTGAAGCAGACGGAAGCTCGGAGCCGTTCCAGATTCGCGTGTCGTCGCGTGTCGAGCGATTGCCGCCTTATCTGTTCGCACGAATTAACGCGATGAAGATGCGTAAGCGTCGAGCGGGCGACGACGTGATTGACTTGGGCATGGGCAACCCTTCCGACCCGCCAGCCGACATCGTGATTGATAAGCTGATCGAGGCGGCCCGAGATCCACGCAGCCATGGCTACGCCGAATCGCTTGGTCTAATGAATCTTCGCCGCGAAGTCACGTCGAAGTATCTTAAGCGATACGGCTGCCGGCTCGATCCGGAATCGGAAGTTGTCGTTTGCCTGGGATCCAAAGAGGGCTTCAGCCACATGTGCCTGGCGCTGTTGGGGCCGGGCGATTCCGCAATCGTCCCAGCGCCTTCCTACCCGGCGCATCTATACGGTGTGGCGCTCTCCGCGGCGAACGCCATCTCGCTGGAAGTAAAGGACACCGAGCAGTTCCTCTCGAACATCGCCTACGTCTGTCAACATCTCTATCCGCGGCCTAAAGTGCTGATTATCAACTACCCGCATAACCCTTCGGCGGTAACCGTTGAGCCGGAGTTTTACGCCGACGTGGTCAAGCTCGCCAAACGTTACGGGTTCATGGTGATTAGCGACTTGGCGTACTCGGACATCGCGTTCGATGGCTATCAGCCGCCCAGTTTTCTTGCTTCGCCGGGGGCGCTCGACGTGGGTGTCGAGTTCACCACGATGAGCAAGGGCTACAACATGGCTGGCTGGCGAGTCGGATTTTGTGCCGGCAATGCCGAGATGATCAAAGCGCTTTCAACGATTAAGGGCTATTACGATTACGGTATGTTTCGCCCGATTCAAATTGCCGCGATCGTCGCCTTGCGTGATACCGATGCCGCGGTCGAGGCCCAATCCGCCCTGTATCAGCAGCGGCGAGAGGTGCTCTGTGAAGGACTGACAAGAATTGGTTGGGACATCACTCGGCCCCGCGCCGGCATGTTCGTCTGGGCGAAGATTCCCGAGGTGTGGCAGGAGAAGATGAACTCAATCGACTTCGCCATGATGCTGTTGGAAGAGGGCGACGTTTCCGCGGCACCCGGCGGCGGTTTTGGACCGGCTGGCGAGGGATATCTGAGAATGGCGCTCGTCGAAAACGAAAATCGCCTGCGACAGGCCGTGCGGCAAATCGGCCGTTGCCTGGGAACGGCGACCGCGTCGGAGTGTGATTCGCAACCCACCTCGCAGTGAGCCCGCGCCGCTCGAAGGGGTTCGGGGAGCGGCGATGTTTTGTGCGCCGTTATTGTCCCTTCGTAGTCGCGGTAAAATGGCTTGACCACAACATCGTTGTGATTGGCTCATCTACCTTTGTTTTCTGTTCGTCGTGCCGTTGTGTCGTTGTGGTAATCTTCTGCGAGACGGCTTGATCCTACCACGACGACACGACGAAAACTTGCTGAACCGACATTGAAATGGAACAAAATCCAGCCCTCCAGACAATGTCAAATCAGTTCAGAACGGATCTCCTTTGAACACCTCACCGTGAGCCTGCACCGCTCGGGGGAAGACTACGATCCGGACTAACCCGCCTGATCGTTCGAGACACCGTAGACACTGGCCTGACCATGCTCGTGGGTCCGCCGTTTTCTTGTTTGCCGTCCTTTCTTGTTGGAAGGCGGGGGTATGATTTCGCAGCGGCGGCGATTTGCTTGCGAAATGGCCGCGGCGACCAATTGCCATGATTCAATCAACCGTCTTTTCTGGCAGCCATTCACCGTGAACGAAGAACAATTCCGACTGCACGCCGAGATTGAGGATCGCCATTGGTGGTTTGTCGCACGGCGCCAGATCCTACGGCGCTTGGTCGAGCAACTGCTGCCGCCATCGCCCGATGCCACCGTGATTGATGTCGGTTGTGGAACGGGTGGCAATCTTGGAACCTTTTCCGACACGTACAACTGCCTGGGGATCGATACTTCGGCCGACGCCATTCATTGGGCCTCGC
>CAZNXE010000265.1:6460-8316 GCA_964576465.1 uncultured Planctomycetaceae bacterium | reverse complement strand
ACCGGCACCAGGAGTTGGACGCTTGACGGGAGTCGCGGAGGAAGACCATCGCTGCGCCAACTTGCGAGCGACACACGGCCTGGGGCTACGCCGTAACGGACTCATCACGCGGCTCGCTTGGCGGTGGCTCGAACTTCGGCGCGGTGGCCTCGTCTCGATCATCGGCTTCGTATCGGGCGGCGCGATCGGCATCGCGTGTGACCGAACTCACTTCGTCCTCGACGCCGCGAATTCCCTTCTTGAATTCGACCAAGCCTCGGCCCAACGACCGGCCCACCTCGGGCAATCGTTTGCCGAACAGCAACACGGCGATGATGCCGATGATGAGCATCTCCATCGGGCCGGGCGAAAAGAACGCGAACAGGTTCACAACACTCTCAATATTCATCGTATCACCTCAGGCTATCACAACCCCAACCAAGCAGGGGCAGCATGTGTGTTTCAAGGTTACCAGCGGGCTCATCGAATACGTTAGGAGTTGGACTCCTCGACATCGCCGCCGGCATCGCGGATGCCTTCCTTGAACTCTCGCACGCCTCCACCGATGCCACGCATCAACTCGGGAATGCGTTTGCCGAATAGAAGCAGCGCGACCGCGGCCACGACTAGCAACTGGGTCGGACCAATTCCGATGAATGCCAGCAAATTGTCCATCCTGTGCTTTCCTTCACGTTTGGTTGGCGTCAGCAGAAGTTGCTAACGTCTTATGTTCCATTATCCCGCTCAACGTCTCTCGGACTAGGCCTCGACTGCTCGATCGCCCTTCGGCGGCATGCAGTCGAACAGGGACCAAGCGACGAAACCCCGGGTTCTCATTCTGTCTTCTTGCCGTCGTCCTCGATTTCGGGTGTCTCTTGGGCGCCCTTCTTGAATTCTACGATACTACGCCCGATGGAATGCATGACCCCCGGGATGCGCTTGCCAAACAACAGCAGGACGACGAGCAAGACGATCGTCATCTCAAGCGGGCCCGGCATGAACATGGCGATCAGGCTATTCATATCTGTTTTGCTCACTTCGAGGGCCGTTAACCCGCGAGGAGTAAGTCGCGATGGGGCTGGTGCGCACTCTCTGCGCGACCCTCGACAAGCCGACGGGTCGCAACGTAATCACCTAGTGCATTGTCACAGCTTGGTCTTAGGGTTAGCTGTTACAAAGCACTAGACTGCAACTGATTCGATTCTCGCCGAGCCTACCGATGCTGTCAAACAGAATGTGGCGACAGCAAGGGGCCAAGTGGTCGTCTATCTTCCTTCCTTGGAAGAACTTACCACCCTGGAGGGGTTTGCGGCGTCACGATCGATAGAACCGCCACCACAGGATCTTGGACCACGATTTTCGAGAACCACGCCGGGCAACACTTCACGGGCATTGAAGCCCGAATGGGAGTGCTCTGCTAACGAACCTGGCTGTTCCGCAACGGTCTGGAGGCCACCGGTTCAACCATCGGGTCGGTGTATAGCGGCAAGTAACGGTAATAGACCTCGAGGCACAAGGCCGACATGGCCGTGCTATAGATTCGGCCACCGTAACCACCCCACACCGAGTTGGCAGTCCAACTGCCGGCATCAGGGCCGCCATCTACCTGCACGGGAACCAATGAATTCTGTAGGGCTTGATTCCAGTGTTCCCAATGCTGGCCGCCAAGTTGGTACATCGCCAGCGTGCCATAGTACCAATAGTACAAGTTTCGCCTTCCCTTCCCAGGCAGTTGGCCCAGCAGATAATCCCCCGCTTCGTTGCTGGCCGGATTGTCGCGCGCCATGCCGAGCAACTGACGGCAGTAAAGGGCTTCGGCCGTCATCGTGTGCGAGACCTGTTCGTTGGGTCGATAACAAGCCTGTCCGCCGTGAGGC
>CAZNXE010000265.1:0-6432 GCA_964576465.1 uncultured Planctomycetaceae bacterium | reverse complement strand
CGTTTCAGAAACTGAACCATTCCATCGCGCGACGACTGAGGCACGTTGATTCCCGACAGGTCGGCGCTGGTCAGGGCCATCAACTGCCAACCCATTTGGCTTGCGTCACCGCCATCGTTGGGACGATGTTGCCACGGCCGATAGCGCCAACCCCCGGTCCGCGGATGTTGGGCGGAAAGCGTATACGCGATTGCCCCACGGACGGTCGGTTCCAGTTCGGGGTCTTTGGTCATGCCGTAGGCTTCGCTGACTGCCAGTGCGGCCATGCCGTGACAATACATGAAAGCGAAATTACGAGCCCCGCCGCCCAGGTTGCCGTCGGTCGCCTGCTGTGACTGAAGATAGCTCAGTGCCGAGGCGACCGTTTCTCGGTGCTCGCCAGATTGATGTGTGTGCCCTGCCCCGAGAAAGGCCAACAGCGCGAGTGCCGTGATGCCGGTATCGGCGTCTGCACCAGCTCGCCCGCGATTGTGACCTGAAACGTGTTGCTCGCGACCGGCCAGATGCCCGCTGGCATCCCAACGCCCGTCGGACTCTTGAACCCCTGCCAGCCAAACGAGCGCCGCGGCAACGGCGTCTTCCGATTCGGGCGTTGCACCTCGGGTAATCGCCTCAGACAAACGATCGGCGACCGTGCGGAGTTGGTACCGCTGGGCGACGGCCCCCTGCTCGGGTTCAGCATCCGGCTTGTTCACCATGCCCGAGGGAGATTGATCGGCGATCGCTTGGGTCGAGGGCAACACTTGGTCTTCCGCGGGATTCATTTCACCGGAATCACTTGCAAGGGTATCCTCCGCGATCTTGTCCGACGGCGCGGGCGTGGCTGGCTCGGGCCGCGAGAGGTTTTGCAAATCGTCGACAAGCGCCTCCGACGAAGGTGTCGGTTGGGAGGTTGTCGCGCGGTCGGCGATTCGCGGCAACGGCGTGGCCGACTTGAGCAGCGAATCCTCAGCGCGAATCGTCCGTTGCGGCGCCGGTAGATTCGGCAGCGGCAACATCGATCGCTTGGCTTGAGTCGTCACATCGGGGCGAGGTTCCGCGGGTGCCTGTTGCTTCTTCGCCGTGGGTGTCTCGATCGCGGCGCCAACATCCGTCGCGGCCTCATTCGGCCGAGGAATCTCTGCCGCGAGTTCACCAGGCTTTGGCACTTCAGCAATCGCCCGAGGTACATCGTCCAAAGGCATGGCGTCGGCCAGCTCGCTGTCCGTTGCGGGCGCCGTCCGCTGGACCGCTTCTGTTGGCAACGGCTCGTCGCGTTGCAACGGATCATTCTCAGGGGCTACAGGAGCCTCTTCTGCGATTTTTTCCCACGGCTTTAGTGGCTGCGATGTGTTTTGCTCCGCGTCCGATGTGGCGGAGATAGTATCCACGGCTCGAACCACCATCGCGGGCTCACTAGGCGAGGAAGCGCTCGTGGCGACAATCTTCACGGTCGTGGCATAACCGGCTAACAGCAAGTGAGCCAACACCGAGATAAACGTGCATTTGCGAAGCGGTTGCGACTGTCCCCAGCGAGTGCGCATCATCACCAACAGAGTAATCGTCAGCAGCGCAAGACCTAACCACAGCGCCGATAAAATCATCTGCTCGCCGGTGGCGCCTAACAGTTGGTGGATCGCACTGATTGGCAAGTGGCTACCTCACTGGATCTAACGTCGTACGGAATCGCTTAGCTTGACGGAAATTGCCATTTCAGAAACGCCCGCCTGCTTACAGGCGTTCAGCACTTGTGCCACGTTTTGAAAAGGGCTCTCGGCGTCACCGCGGACGATGACCCCTAGGTCGGTGTACTGGTTGTGGGCCGAAGCGAGTTGGCCCGTCAATTCATCGAGCGTAACGGAACGTCGATCGAGGGTGATTTGGCCGTCGCGATAAACGTTGATCAGTCGCCGCTGAGGACCATCGGTAAGTGCCCCGCGATCCGATACTTCCGGAACCTGTAGGTCGATATTGCGTTCCAGTTCAGAGAATTTCGTTCCGACCATGAAGAAGATGATCAGCAGGAACACAACGTCGATCATCGGCGTCAAGTTCAGGTCTGGCTGCTCGTCGTGATGTGTTTTGAGCGGCATGGCTCAGGCCTCGAGAAGGAACTTGTGTTTTGGTTGTGCGACGTGCGGGATCTCAGTCGTGGGGCTCAAGCGGCTTCGCGTGTTTGGCGAGTTGGCTTTGAGCGAGTGGATTTCGTTCCGTGCATTTCATCGGCCGAAACCACGGCAACAACCTCCTGCCCCAGGGCGTCGATCTCGATGACCAATTGGTCGACACGGCTCACGAAGAACATGTAGAACGTCAACGCCGGAATCGCGACCGTCATGCCGGCTGCCGTCGTGATGAGCGCCTCGCTGATGCCGTTGGCCAACAATTCGGGTCGCCCCATCGCTTGCGACGTGGCAATCGAGTTGAACGCACTGATCATGCCCACCACGGTGCCCAGCAGCCCCAACAACGGGCACACCGTGGCCACGCCGTTGATCACGCGCAGGTATTTTCGTAAGTGGTTGGCAACGCGCTCACCGGTATCAAGAATTGCCTGTTCGACCTCCACACTCGAACGGCCCCATTTGCGTACCGCGGCAGCGAACACGTTGGCCACCGGAGCCCCGCTCTCCTCGCACAGTGCAATCGCTTCGTCTCGGTCCAACTGCCCTTCGCGCAGTTGGTGCAAGAAACGTTTGACAAAGGGTCGCGGAATCACCCGACCGCGCCGCAGGCTAATGGCGCGCTCGAGCACGAACACGACCAAGATGAACGAACAGCTAAGGATGGGAATCATCAGCCACCCGCCGTCGCGGATAATGTCGAACAGGTTCTTCGTGGGAATCAGCGCTTCGGACGACCGGGCATCGCTTCCCGCGGCGATGACATTCGCCGTGTCTTGCGAAGCGATGGCGATGCGATCGCCCCCGGGACCGACCAGCGAATCTTGGGCCTGAGCGATCGTGGTAACAAGTGCTAGTGCAATGAAGCAGCCAGCCGCGATGAGTTGGCCACGACGGCAGGCGTCTTGGCACAATCTGGAAGACTTCATGGCAGGATTCCTTTCCTTGAATCAACGATTCTCAGTTCAAGGTCGCTCAGCGACTCTCGAACGCATTTTTCTTAGTCGGCCGGTGGCGTCGTCGGCAAATTCGGTTTGAGGGTAGTGCTCGACGATCCGTTGGTACGCTTCGCCGGCCTTTTTCCATTCGCCCAACAGTTCGTGACATTTGCCCGCCTGCAACAATGCGGCCGATTGCCACGTGGGATAGTCGTACAGGATCTCGAGCCGCAAGTATTCTCGGAGTGCCGTCGCGTAGTTCTTTTGATGGAAGTAGGCTTCGCCAATCATCCACTGGGCGATGGCCGCCGTCTCGGTCTTACCCCCCTGCTCTGAACGTGTCACCCGGTGGTACGCTTGCCGGGCTTCCTCGAACAGGCCTTGGCTGGCCAGCGCACGCCCGACGAGATAATCGACTTCATACTGTTGGGCAAAATCGGGGTATTTCTTGGGGATGGTCTCGGCGATTTCGAGCACGTCGGCCCAAAGATCGTCGTGCGCCGCAAGTTGAGCGCGTCGCAACGGCACCATGGCCATCCACGGTTGTCGTTTTTCGCCAACATCCTCGGCCAACTGCGAGAACCTTCGTCGCGCTTCGGTAAATGCATCGCTCGCGGCTGGATCGTCTTTCGCGAGATGGAATGCGGCTTCCGCCAACCAATACTCTGCCTCGAGCCGCAAGCCGCTTTCAGGAACTTCCATGATGAGCCGCTGAAACGGCGGCGAGACATTTTTCCATTGCCCCAAGGTGGCCGCGATTTGACCTTGCAAGTAGAGTGCCTGATCGAGGTTGCCTTCCGGCGCGGCAGACAATGCAAGGGCGTCGAGAAGTTGGGCAGCTTGTTCATGCTGTGAGTGATCGTATGCGTGACGTGCGAGCCACAGCGTGGCGTCCGCGTGATGCGAGCTTTCAGGATACTGTTCGTGCAGTTCGGCGAATCGTTCGGCGGCAGCCGCTTCATCACTAGTTTCCACAAGCACCCACGCCCACTGGTACAACATGTCGTGCCGTTGTGGATCGTCAGGATAGTCGTTGGCCAAGCGGGCGTATAAGGTGGCCGCCTCACGATCTTGCTGTAATTGATCGTGCAGTCGGGCAGCTCTGATGAGCGCTTTGCGATGTTGGTCGACATCGACGTCGTCTCGGCGAATGATGCTCTGATACGCTGCCAGTGCCGCTTCGAGTTGTTCCCGTTGTTCAAAAATCTCGCCCCGAGCCAAGGCGGCATCAATGGCCAACTCGCTTTCAGGAAATCGATCCAGGAGTTCGTCGAACAGCTTGGCCGCCTCGACAAATTGCTCATTCTCGTAGTGACACCAAGCAAGGCCCGAGAGACCGGCTATCACATATTGCTCGGGCCGTCCGGCGGTTGTCAGTTCGGCGAAGCGTTCGCCGGCCCAGGTAAATTCACCAGCGGCAAAGGCGGCCTCGGCCAACTGTTGAATGGTCGAAAGCAACAAGTCCGCGGGTGGGCCGTCGGCGCGCCACGCATCGAAGGTTTTCTTGGCGGTTTCCAAATCGCTTGTTCGTGCCTGGCAAACTGCCAATTGGGCCACCGCATGCATGGCGAATTCGCCCTCCGGCTGTGCCGCCAAATAATATCGCAACGAACCGATGGCCGCCTCATAGTCCAACCGTTCGATATTGATTCGCGCCAGCAGCGCATGCCCGTTGGCTTGCAAGACTTGTAGTTGCTCGTCGTCGAACGTTGCTTCGAGAAGCGGTTCGATCAAGGCAAGCGCTTGCTCGCTCTTGTCCTGCTCTTCGTAAGCCACCGCCAGCAGATAGCGATTGGTCCATTGGGCAATCATCGCTTGATCGGGAGAGTCTGGTTGGTCGTTCGTCGCGACGTCGCGGGGCCCCTTGTCAGCGGTTGCTTGGGTGGAGACGACGTTGCTTGGTGTTGCTTCCAGCAGCGTCGCCGCGGCTTCGTACTTCTTTCGACGCAACAACGATCGGGCTCGAATGCCGTCGATCTGACTTACCAGCGGGCTGTTGGCATGCTCGCGCGCCAGTTGCTCGGCCAGTTGGTCGACCTTGGCGTGGTTCTCTGTCTTGAAGGCCACTCGGGCTAGCGCCAGAATGGCATCGTCGGCCCATTCATTCTGTTGGCGTTCGGCCACAACCTCGAATAGTCGCTCGGCCTCTTCGGCCCGATTCAATTGCACGAGCGCCTCGGCGGCGTGATAGTGCGCGGCGATTTTCCATGCGCCTTCGCGCTGCGCCACCTGCTGAAGTGTCTCCGCGGCTTGTTGCCACTTTTCTTGCGACTTGTAGGTCAACCCGAGCCAATATCGGGCTTCGGTGCCAAGTTGAGTTGAATCGACGAGCCCTCCGAATGAGGCTTCCGCGGCGTCGAAGTCTTGAAGGTGAAACTCAGCCCAGCCAAGCCCCAATCGAGACTTATCTTGCAAGGGGCTTTGCGGAAATCGATCGAGCAACTCGCCGAATCGTTGCCGAGCGGCCGCATGGTCGCCGGCGGCATACGACTGAGCGGCCCATTGAAACAGCGCATCGTCTGCCAGTGCATTCCCTGAATTGGCTGCCAACTGGCGATAGTGCTCGGCAGCTTCGTCATTTCGGCCCACTGCGGTCAATGCCCGGGCAAGACCGAGCCGGCTATCGCTGGCCAGTGCCCCGGTTGGAAACCGTTTGAGTGCCGCGGCAAACCGTTCTCGGGCTTCTTCGGCGCTGTCGGAGGAAAGCTCGATCTGCGCGAGATAGGGCAGCGCATAGGCGTTCAAGTCGTCATCGGGATACTGTTCGATAAAGTCCTGCAAGCGGCGCCGCGCCGTGTCGTAGTCGCGCAGCAAATAGGCAGCCTCGCCGGCGCGAAACAACGACTGACGCGCGAAGCGACCTTTCGGGTAACCCTCTAGCGATTGATCGAAGCGGATTTGTGCCGCGTCGTAGTCGCCCTGTTGGACGAGCGCCTCGCCAAGAAAAAACACGGCCCCCGGGGCTTGCGCGTGTTTGGGCCAGCGGTCAAGAAATTCCTCGAATGCCTCGGTGGCCAAGTCCCATTGCTGGCGCGCATAGTGAGCGGCGGCAACGGCGTATTGATCATCGGCCTCTTCAGACCAAGCGAGCGTGGGCTGAAGCCACACCATGACCAGCGACAATGATAGCACGAGACGAGACAAGGGCATTCCGATCCATCGGAAACGATTACCAGAGAATCCATCCACTCTCTCTATATCGTATCGTCGCCAGGGAAATACCGGCAAGACTGGCTGCGGATGAAAGATTGTCGCCGATCACCCCATCACGCTAGCATGCAAAGTCCCGGCAATCGCCAACGTCGGATACGGCGCGCTCTTCTTGATTCACTGCATGCTTGCCAGCAACAAGAACGCCGCCGGGGGCAAGATGCTCTCGGCGGCGATTCAAT
>CAZNXE010000264.1:0-8322 GCA_964576465.1 uncultured Planctomycetaceae bacterium | reverse complement strand
CCTCCGTGGCATTCCGTGCGTATCGGTTGGTCCCCGGAACGCCACAGAGGGCGTCGGGATAAGCACTAAAGTTGCACTGGCAGCAGTTGTGCGGGCTCGACATTGCTCGACAATGGCTCGGCGGGAATCTGGTTGCCTGGGTGGCTCCACATTCCCAGCAGCGTGTCATAGGTCCCTAACACACGATCCCAGGTGAATCGCTCGGCGTGTCGCACTCGGGCCGCCGCTCGCATACGAGTGAGCTGAGCATCGTCATCCAGCAGGCGATCAAGCTGCGCCGCACATCCGTCGCGATCGCTGAAGTAGCGCCCCCCGTCACCCGCCACCCAACGGTTAAAGACATTGTCGTGCGCCAGCACCGGTGAGCCTGCCCCCAACGCTTCGACGAGCGTGGGGTTGGTCCCGCCCACCGTGTGACCGTGAATGAACAGACGACAATGCAATCGCAACGCTTCGAGCACATCGCGATCGTAGATCGCTCCGGGAAACAAAACCTCTTCACTAGCTGCTTCAATCACCTGACGATGGTAATCGCAGCGTTGGGGTCGCAGCGTTCCCAGTACCACCAATCGAATCCCTCGCGGCTGGGCGGAAAAGGCTTCGACAATCTCCAGGAGTGAGTTCTCTGGTTCCGCTCTTGCGATCACGGCCGCATACGATCCGGGAACAAGCCCTAGACCTTCCAAACGCGCGGGATCGGCTTCGGTGACCAAATCGGCTCCGTAGGGGATGACCGTGATCTTTTCAAATCGGGCTCGGGTCAAGAGATGGTTCTTGATCTCAGGATGATCGGCCACGAGATGCGTCGCCCACCAACTGGCGAACCGCTCGTTGAGATACAGCCAAGCGCGCTCCGGCAGCCGCCACTTGCGACGTTTCCATTCCAGTCCATCCATGTTGATCAAGTTCGGTACACGACCGAACCGTGGAATCGCCGCGAATAGCCCCGTATTGTATCCCAGCGTGAGCATCGTGCCGCCTTCGCGAACGGCCAGCCGGGTGGAGCGCCAATCGAAGATGATCGTGCCCAACGCATCGTCGCGGTGGATCGGCACATTCACCAACCGCACACCCCGCCAGATGCGTTCTCCGGGGGTGCTGTCTCCATCGCCTTGGCAATAGACCGTAACGCGCGAACCCCGTTCGGCCATGTACAGCGCCAGCCGTTCGGCGAAGGTCTCGAAGCCACCATGTCCGGCGGGAATGCCACGCGTCCCCAAGATGCTGAGTTCCCTGCATCGAGGCAATCGCGACGAGAAACTCGCAGCTGCTGGCAAAGTGGTTTCCGTTGAAGTGTCCATGGCAGAATGATCGCTGGTGCTTTTTTTCGAGATTCAGGACGTCGCGGCATGAGCCAGTACGTCTTGATAGACATCAATGATTCGCCCGTAATGGGTTTGTGCATTGAACCGACGGACGACTTTTTCACGTCCTCGTATCCCCATCTCCGCGACTTCGGAGCGATGATTCCACATCCAATTCATTCGTTCGGCCAAAGCCTCACTGTCGCCGGGCGGGACGAGAAATCCGTCTTGCGCGTCATCGACCAACTCAGGAATTCCGCCGATGCGTGATCCAATCACGGCCTTCCCCATGCCCAGCGATTCAAGCACGGCCATGGGGCAATTGTCGTAGCCCTCGGATGGAAGAACGGTCGCCAGGCTGCCTCGGATTAGCTGTTTGAGAGCGTCCCCCTTTGCGAACCCTTGCAGTTCGACCTGGTGAAGACCCTGTTCGCGGATCAAGCCGAGGGCTTCCTCGTAGGCATCGCCTTCGCCGACCAGAACAAGCTTCACATCGGGTGCCTGTTTTGCAGCTTCAAGCAAGGTGTAGATGCCCTTGAGCCGTTCAATGCGGCCGAAGTACAAGATGTAATCGCCCGCCACAGGCTCGGGCTCGTTTGGGTCGACGTCGATGAAGTTGTGTACGACCGTGATTTTTTTGGCCGGAACACCTAGCTCGACCAGTTTGTCGCGTTGAAACCCGCTCACGGAGATGAAGCGGTCCACGTGATCCACGGCACCCAGCCATCGCGAGGCGTACGACTCGGCAACGCTGAGCGCCGATCGGGCTATCGAACCGCGATTGCAACGTTTGACGATGCCCTTCCAGAAGTGCTTGCCTTGACAGGCTTCGCAAATCTTGCCATGTGACATCAACGAATACACCGGGCAGACGAGCTTCAGGTCGTGAATCGTCTGCACAATCGGCACGCCGGCGCGACGCAACGGTGCCAAAATCGAGGCCGTGAGCTGCCCATAGTAGATCTGTAAATGTGCGATATCGACGGGATGCTCATTCAGAAGCCGCGTGATCGCCTGCGCGGCACGGCGAGAATAAATGAATCGTCCCACATCGAGTGCGCCTGGTGATTGGAAATCGATCCCCTCGGGAAAGTACTCCGACCACGAAGTCTGTTCGTCTTGCGCTTGTCGAGCAGCGAAGGGGATCACGCGATGACCGTGCTCTTCGAGCAGTTCGCCCATCACGAAGAAGTAGCGATCGGACCCACCTCGCACGTGGTAGTTCTGCGAGATGTTGAGTACGGTCTGTGGAGTCTGGCCCTTATCGACACCACTTTGGGCAACCACTGATATGGCGTTCTCGTCGAGAATCGCGGTGGACGTTGTATCTTCCGCATGCATGCTCATCGCAGGTCTCCATTCTCTTGTTCCGAAACCTGCAACAACGGATCGATCCAGGTTGCTAGGGCCTCGCCGGCGGCTTTGTGTGCCGAGGCGTTGTAGTGTGTATCGCCGGGAAAGACGTGCGATTGCCCTGTCTCTTCGACAAGCTCGATCAGTGGTTCGGTCAAATCCAGGAACGGAATCCCCAGACGTTGGGCCATGGGTTGCAATTGCTCTCGACCCATTTCGTTGTGCCTCACACCGAGGCAGTACGGGTCTTCCTCAACCGGCAACGGTTCGTACGTTTCTCCTCTCGCGACAGCTTCAATGCGGGGCAAATCGCCTCGATACGCCAACACGAACTTCGCACCATGTTGCTGGCACAAATCTCGCGCGGCGGCCAGCGTTTTCTCGATCAACAACCACGTGCGTTGTTGCCGCTGTTCGTCGGAAAGCTCATCGATCCCAGGCACAACATGCCCGCCGCCTGCGAATGCTCCGGCCCGACGTTGCATTCCTTGGTGCTCTGCCTGGCTCTTCCCCGGTCGCGGGATCCAGCCTTTTTGCAACATAAAAAAGCGTACCGCCGCCGACTGGATCGCCATTCGCTTGACTGCGCTCCGCTGCCAATAGTCGGGCACGAGCAATTCAAGCTGGTCTTCGGCATCCAACGCATAGGTCGCTACGAACGATTCGATCGGACCCAAGTAGGGTGAGCTGTCGAAAGGGTCGTTTTCCACGAACAGCATCGCCACGACATCGGGCTTGTAGTCGAGCACGTAATGCCGAATCACTTCATACTGCTGCGTGGTGCCCCATCCAGAGATCCCAAATGCGTACCACTCGACAGGGCGGTTCTGGCGGCTCATCCGCTGCTGGGCAACGTGAAAGAGCGTTTCGTCAGGATTGACCTGGAGCGCTTCGACAAACGAATCGCCAACGATACAGACCCGCCGGGTATCAGCCGGCTTGGCGATGGTGTAATCGTTAGGGTGATTCCAACCCTGTGCGTTGAAACGGTAACGCGTGTTGATATGGTTGCCGCTGACGTACTGCCCAGCAGTGTTCGGTTCGCGCCGTGGCCCGACGACAGGATCCCAGAAATAGTACGGAACCCCGGTGATCGGCACCACCAAACGCAGCCCAACTTCAACGCCAATCAGGGCCACTGCCATCGACACGGTTAGCAGGCAAGCCTTGAGCAGCATCGACCCACGTTTCTTGGGTCCACGGGTGTACTCCACGGGACGTGTGGGGGGCATTGAGGGTTGTGGCGCTTCGACAACAGTAGCCAACAGTCGGTCTCCCAAGAAAGTTAACTCAAAGCGGCCTTCAAACTTTTGCTAGTAACCCAACTTTTGAGCGGTATACTGAGCAACTCTAGCTTTCTCACGGCAGTGTGGTGCCCGCTATTCCTTCGAGGGGAATCGGCTTGGCAAACCCCGTTGTCTCCAGTGTGGGCTATAGTTTGTCGTTTGGATTTCAAAGAAAATTCACACCACAGGTGTCGTTCCATGACGGCCATATTGGGCATTTCGGCGTTTTATCACGACTCGGCTGCGGCACTGGTCATCGATGGTCAAGTTGTAGCGGCTGCGCAAGAAGAGCGGTTTACGCGAAAGAAGCACGATTACAACTTCCCCGTGCATGCCATCGACTATTGCCTTGAAGAGGCTGGCCTGACGCCAGGAGACTTGGATTGGGTCGGCTTCTACGATAAACCGCTGATGAAGTTCGAGCGGCTTCTGGAAACGTATCTAGCCTATGCCCCGGCCGGGTTTCGTTCGTTTATTAAGGCATTGCCCCTGTGGGCTACTGAAAAACTCTGGCTGCCACGCGAAATGTCGCGAGGGCTGCGAAACGAATACAACAACCGATTCGTGTTCGTCGAACATCACGAATCACACGCCGCTAGCGCATTCTTCCCTTCGCCATTTGAAGAAGCCGCCATCCTGACGCTCGACGGGGTGGGTGAGTGGGCTACCGCCAGCTTCGGTCGAGGCGAGGGCAACAAGATCAACCTGACGCACCAACTGCGTTTTCCGCATTCGCTGGGGCTGCTTTACTCGGCCTTCACCTATTACACCGGTTTCAAGGTTAACAGTGGCGAATACAAGCTGATGGGCCTTGCGCCTTATGGAGACCCAAAGTACGCCGATCAGATTCTCGAACATCTGGTCGACGTGAAAGAAGACGGCTCGTTCCGCATGGACCAGTCGTACTTCAACTACTGCCAAGGCCTGACGATGACCAGTGAGAAGTTCCATCGTCTCTTTGGTGCCCCGCCCCGTGCACCAGAGTCACGAATCACGCAGCGGGAAATGGATCTTGCCGCCAGCGTTCAAGAGGCCACCGAGCAGATCATGCTCAAGATCGCCAAGCACGTACACAAAGAGACCGGTAGCAATAATCTTTGTCTGGCTGGCGGGGTCGCGCTCAACTGTGTCGGCAACGGTCGGATTCTGCGAGAAGGTCCGTTCGAAAACATCTGGATTCAACCGGCTGCCGGCGACGCGGGCGGCGCGCTCGGAGTCGCTCAGTTCATTCATCATCAGCTGCTCGATAGCCCACGAACAATCGACCCGAGTGTCGAAGACGCGCAGCAGGGTTCGCTGTTGGGGCCACGCTACAACGCCCAGCAGATCCGCAGTTTTCTCGACGAGGCGGGAGCCAAATACACGTATTACGAAAACGAAGACGAACTGCTTGATGCGGTTGCTGGCCACTTGGCCAACGAAAAAATCGCTGGCTGGTTCTGGGGTCGCATGGAGTTTGGTCCCCGAGCCCTTGGTGCCCGCAGCATTTTGGGCGACGCTCGCAGCACCGAGATGCAGTCGACGATGAATTTGAAAATTAAGTTTCGCGAATCGTTTCGGCCTTTTGCTCCGGCGATTCTGCGAGACCGTGTCGATGAGTTCTTCGAGATGCGACCGAATGAAGACAGTCCGTACATGCTCTTGGTTGCCCCGGTGCAAGACTCCAAACGCTTGCAGGTGAACGGTCAAGCTGAAGGACTGGAAGGCATCGAGAAGCTCAAGGTGCCGCGTAGCGTGGTGCCTGCCATCACCCATGTCGACTTTTCGGCTCGAGTACAAACGGTCGACCCGAAGCGACATGGTCGATACTACAAACTGCTTCATCGGTTCGAGGAGAAAACCGGCTCACCGGTGCTAATCAACACCAGCTTCAATGTCCGTGGCGAGCCGATTGTTTGCACCCCGGAAGATGCCTACCGCTGTTTCCGTGGCTCGAACATGGACATCTTGGTGCTGGAAAACTTCGTGCTGGACAAGTCTGATCAAGAACCGCTCAACGAGAAAGAAGCTGAAGAATATCTGGCACAGTTCCAACTAGATTGACTCAACGAGTGCAACACGCTGTTTCAGCCCGCCGAGTCAGACCACTTAAATTCAGCATTCACTTTCAACCGAGGACCGTCGGCCATGGCCGTAGTGAAGATCAACTGGAGCCCTGACGAAAAAATGCTGGGGCAGTTTGCCGAGTTCGGCATGTTCATCATGGGTTTGGTGGCCGCGCCACTGATGCTCTATCGCGGATACACATCGGTCGCCATCGCGTTTTGGGCCGCTGCCATCCTGTTGCGACTGGTGTCCTTAGTCAAAATAGCGTGGGTCAAACCGGCGTTTATCGGCCTGTCCGTAATCACCTGGCCGATTGGTTGGGTAATCTCGCACACGGCGTTGGCCATTGTGTATTACGGTGTTTTCACGCCAATGGCCCTCTTTTTCCGTCTGATTGGCCGCGATGCGATGGATCGCAAGTTCGACCCGAATGCGAAAACCTATTGGGAACCCTACAATCCGAATCAAGGTCCAGCCCGATACTTGCGGCAGTTTTAGTCGCAGGCAATCACTCGCTTGGCGAGGGCACCAAATTCCTGCAACCAATTACATTGTTGACGACCGGCGCGTGGGGTAACCTGTATCCTTGCCTGCGCCGGCAGCAGCATCCCTTTCGATGAATCATAGAGAGATCGAATCCTGCCATGAGTAGCGACAGCGACAAGCAGAAGTTCGAGAAATTGGCCGAAGAAGCGCAACCGAGCTTGGTCGTCGAGTTCATCGACTTCCTGAAGCACAACAAGAAATGGTGGCTGCTACCAATCTTGTTGGTGGTGGGCTTCGTGGGCCTCCTGGCGATGTTCGCTGGCAGTGGCGCCGCCCCGTTCATCTACACGCTGTTTTAACAGACGTAGAAGAAACGACCCCGGCAAAACTTTCCATCGATCTACCGCTGCGGACCCGATGCTATTGGTTCGGATCCTGCGGGGGAAAGCTACCCCTGCGCCACGGGGGCCGTCGATCTGCCCGGGAATGCTTCGGTCATTCGGCGACGTGTGGTGGCAACCAAGCGCATCGCTTTTGCCGCACTGCAACCAAGGCGCCGCGTTGCCCTGGCGGCAGTGCCGTAGGGCATCATCATCGAGTCGACGACCGGATAGGAATGTGTTGTCCAACGTTCGGTAGCGGCAGTCAGCGGTCCCCAAAAGTCGACCATCGAGGGACCAGGGATCTCGTGGAATTGCCTCAATAGCTCATATCGCAGCAGTTGCCCCGGGCTATACCGTGCATAGTCGGCATCGTAGCCGACCTTGGGAGAAAAGTAGGTGCCCTTGGCATGCCACCCATATTCAAAGGCGATCGCCCGTCCGCTGAGTTCGAGATAGACCAGCCACAGGTGATCGTGTCGGGCCAACGACTCGGCCTGGCGACAGAAAAACTCGAAGATTCCGGTGTTGCGAAGAACCGATGTGCCGGCATCCCCTTTCCAACTGCGATCTTCGACTTCAAACCCACGCCGCAATAGCCCTGCAATCTCGGCAGCGTCGCATTGCTTGACGATCTTCAGCTCAAGATCGCCTTGTTCACGAATTCGCCGCAGGTGTTTGCGCATTTGTTGTCGATGATTCCGCGAGCGTGAGGCCTCATAGTCTTCCCACGAATTCGCAATCTTCACGCAGCCGACCCGAGCGACGCGGTGCATTTGACAAACCAAGTCTTGTTCCATCATCCGCTTGAACAAGGGCTTCCAGTGATCGCTCCGTGGATTAACCTTGTTCAGCTTGACACCAACACAGTTGAGGCGCCCCAGGCCATCAATCAGCCGATCAATGGCAGCGTGGGCCGAAGCGGGGTCCAACAGCAGTTCGCCGGCGGCCGACCATTCATTCTTCGGCAGACTTCCAAACGGAATGCATCGCCAACGGCGATTCAAAAGTAGCGGAATCGCCGCAATGGGCTTGGTTCCATCGTTGACGACAATCGCTCGAAATTGGCCGGCCTTGGCGAAGTGGTCACACCACACTGCCAGTGGCTCTGCCCGGGCGGCGGGCGACACCGTGGCGCTGCGTTGCCACAAGTCGTCCCACAGGGCACCATGCGCTCGCAACTGCTCGACCGAGGTCCAAAGATCAACGTTCAGGGGCTGGGTCATTCGGGATACGCACGTCGTCGCGAAATGGTGAAGAACGGGCCGACACAGAACAACGATACCTTTCGTTGACAAACATTCGCACGTGCTCCGCGCCGCCCCGTACGATCGCTACAATCGGTGTTTCACGAGATGGCCTCGCAATATCCTGATCCCGATGATTCGCCCCACCATATGAATATTATCTGCCTCGCCATTGATGGGCTGCACATCGGCTCTGTCGGCTGCTATGGAAGCGACTCTG
>CAZNXE010000263.1:0-8323 GCA_964576465.1 uncultured Planctomycetaceae bacterium | reverse complement strand
ACTCCTGCACGTCGGCGAATTCTTTCTGCAGAACTTCGAGTGCTTTTCGGCCCTTGTCGCCTTCGACTGCTACGTTTACGCGCACTTCGCTGGTGCTGATCATTTCGACGTTGATTTCGGCGCGGGTCAGCGCGGCGAACATGCGAATGCCGACACTGGTGTGGCTTCGCATTCCGATGCCTGAGACCGAGAGCTTTCCAACCGCGGGGCTACTCTGCACGGGTCCGCATCCCAGCTTGCTGGAAACCCCTTCGACGACCTCCACGCCATGTTCGACAGCGTCTCGGGGAACCGTAAAGCTGAGGTTTGCGCGGCCGTCGACACCATATCCCTGCACGATCATATCGACAAGGATCCCGCCCGCGGCCACGTCCTTAAACACCGAAGCGGCAATGCCAGGTTTGTCTGGCACGCCGGTCAGTGTGATGAGCCCTTGCGTTTCGTCCAGCGCGATATCGTCGATGGTCAAATCTTCCATGCGAGTCAGACGATCGAGCCGTTTCACCACGTCGATCGGTTTGGACGATGGTGGCACGGTGCGGTTGACCACTGGCTTCGATGTTGGCATCGTGCCAGGATCGTTGCCAAGATCGAATTCCTGGTGAACCAACCGCAGCGCGTCGAGCCCTCGTTCCCGTTCGACGAGCACCGAGATTTTGATTTCGCTGGTGGTAATGGAAAGGATGTTGATGCCGGCCTCTGAAAGGGTGTCGAACATCCGCTGGGCAACCCCGGTTTGCGTTGCCATGCCCAGCCCAACGACCGAGATTTTCGACACGTGATCGTCGTGAACAATGCTCTCGGCACCCAATTCGGCGGCCGCCGCTTCCACTGCTTTAAGCGTCCGAGGCAGTTCATCCTCGATCACCGTGAACGAGACATCGGCTTTGCCTTCGGCACCCACATTTTGCACGATCATGTCGACGGTGACGTTTTGTTCAGCGATCTTGGAGAAGATAATCAGGCTGATTCCAGGGCGATCGGGCACGCCGCGAAGGGTGATCCGCGCTTCGTTCTTCACCAGCGCCGCTCCGCTCACGGGGCGATCAGGATCCTCGGGTTCAGAGACGATTAAGGTGCCGGGTCGATCGCTGAAACTGCTGCGGACGTGGATGGGGACCGAAAATTTCTTGGCAAATTCGATCGAACGGCTGTGCATCACGCCCGCCCCCAAGCTCGCCAACTCGAGCATCTCGTCGTAGCTGACTTGTCGCGCCATGCGGGCTTCGGGAAGGTGTCTTGGATCGGTCGTGTAGACGCCATCCACATCGGTATAGATTTCGCACGCGTCGGCCTGCAACACTGCGGCCAACGCCACGGCTGTCGTATCGCTGCCACCTCGGCCGAGCGTTGTGATATTGAGATCTTCGTCCGAGCCTTGGAAGCCCGCCGCGATGACGATGTTCCCTTCGTCCAACAGCCGCTCCATGCGTTTCGTCGAAATCGACTTGATGCGGGCCTTGGTGTGCGTGCTGTCGGTCTTGATGCCAATCTGCGTGCCGGTCAGGCTTACGGCCTTTCCGCCCAGGGCATCGATCGCCATCGCCATCAGTGCGACGCTCACTTGCTCGCCGGTGGACAACAACATGTCCATCTCGCGCGCTGGCGGGCGTTCGTTAATCTCGCTGGCCAGCGCGACAAGTCGATCGGTGTTCTTGCCCATCGCGCTGACAACCATCACCACGCGGTTGCCTTGTTGATGAGCGCGAACCGCCTTTCGCGCGGCGGCCAAAATTTGTTCGCTGTTGGCGACACTTGTGCCGCCGAATTTCTGCACAACCAGGGGCATGCAATCTCCCTAACTATCAAGAACGTAACAGGCCACGCTCAATCGAAGAGCGACGCCGGTCACTGTGTATCTTGCAAAAACGTTTGCATCAGCCGCCAACCCTCGTCGAAAGCAAGATCAGACTTGCCGGCGGTTTCTTCATCGTACGTCGATGCCGTGTCGGCATCGATGCCGGTGCCGGCCATCGCAAAGGGGACGAATCCGTGACTGTGCGTCTTGGTTCGCAGCGGAGTCGGATGGTCGGGACTGACGAGAATACGATAATCGCCTTGAGACTTCAGCGCCTCGTGAAGGGGGCCGACAATGTGTTTGTCGATTTGTTCGATCGCCTCGATCTTGGCCTCCGTGTCGCCTTCGTGCGAGGCTTCGTCAGGGGCTTCAACATGGACGCACACCACATCGGTGTCGCGCAACGCCTCGATCGCCGCCCGGCCTTTGGCGGCATAGTCGGTATCGAGATAGCCAGTCGCTCCGTCGACCTCGATCCGTTTCCACCCCAGCAGCGATGCGATCCCACGAAGTAAGTCGACCGCGGTAATCATTACGCCCTGCTTGCCATGCAGTTGAAGGAACGGCACTAGCGACGGGACGCTGCCTTGCCCCCACAGCCAAACGTTTGTCGCCAGCGGTTCGCCACGCTGGCGACGTGCGGCATTGACCGGATGGTCGGCAAACATCCGCACCGTTTCACTCATCAAGTGATTCAGCAGATCGCCACCCGGCCCGCGCGGATAATCGTCCAGCACCGTCTTGTCAGTAAGATCGTGCGGCGGCGTGGTACGGGTGTCGACGGTGAAGGGAACGGGGTCGTCAGCGGCGCGGTAGATCAACAGATTGCGGTAACTCACCCCGGGGCGAAACTCAAGATGATCGTTGCCAAGCTCTTCTTGAACTGTCGTGAGCAGGCCCCGGGCTTCGGCCGAGGAAATCTGCCCCGCGGTAAAGCTCCGCATGGTCTGATCTTCAACAGTCACCAGATTGCAACGAATGGCCCAATCGTTCGGCCCGAGTTTGATCCCTTGGGCGGCAGCCTCGAGCGGCGCGCGGCCCGTGTAATGTGTCATCGGGTCGTAGCCCAACAGGCTTAGCGTGGCCACATCCGAGCCCGCCGGTAGCGACGCCGGGACATTGTTCGCCCGCCCAACCCGACCGGCAACCGCCACGGCATCCATGTTCGGCAAGTTGGCCGCCGCCAGGGGAGTCCGATCGCCCAGCGACTCTTGCGGTTCGTCCGCACACCCGTCGGGGATCACGATCGCGTATTTCATCATCGATTCCTCATGCCATCGCCGGTGGGGCTTTTAGTCGCGAACCCGCATGCGAACGCTGCCGGGGCGAACGGATGTCAACTCGTCGATCTCGGTCATCGCGTGGAGTGTAGCCCCTTCGGTCGTGTTGTGGGTCATGATTACCAGCGGCACCACCCCGTCGCTTTCGTTTGCCGCGGCGTGTTGAATCACCGACGCAATAGAGACTTGGTGTCGGCCAAGCACCGCGGTAATCTCGGCCATCACGCCCGGGTGATCCTCGACATCGAAACGCAGATAGAACCGGCCCGGCACGTTGGTATGTTCTCGCGGAGTAACCCGAGCCTCGCGATGCGACCAGAGTTCGAGCGTTTGGAACGTGAGCCGCGTGCGTCCAACGACGGTGTCGATCATGTCGGCCACGACGGCCGATGCGGTGGGCATTTGTCCTGCCCCCAAACCTTGAAAGAAGACCCGACCTACCGCGTCGCCCACGACTCCAATGGCATTGAACGCGCCCCGAACTTCGGCCAAAGGCGTTCCTCGCTTGACCAAGGTGGGAGAGACGTGCAGTTCCAGCCCTTCCGGCACCAACTCGGCCACGGCCAGCAACTTGATTCGGTAGCCCAGTTCGCCGGCGTAACGTAGATCGGCCAATTCGAGTCGGTCGATTCCCCAACGTGGAATTTCGCTCCAGTGAATGCGAGCACCGAACGCCAGGTGGGCCAGGATTGCCAACTTTTGCGCCGCGTCGGTCCCATCGACATCCATCGAAGGATCGGCCTCGGCATAGCCAAGCCGCTGAGCTTCGGCCACCGCATCGTCATAGCTCGTGCCGTGTTCTTCCATCTGCGAGAGAATGAAGTTGCTCGTACCGTTGAGAATGCCGTGCAACAATTCAATCTGGTTGGCCGACAGGCATTGGCTCACGTTCGTAATAATGGGCACGCCGCCGGCCACCGAAGCCTCGAACGCAATCGAGCGGCCTAACTCGCGAGCGCGGTCGAATAGCTCAGGCCCATGTTCGGCCAGCAGGGCCTTGTTGGCGGTGATCACATCCTTACCGCTTTCCAGCAGTTTCAACATGATCGACCGCGCGGGCTCGAGCCCACCGATCAATTGGGCCACCGCGGTGATTTCAGGGTCGTCGGTCACCTGCGAGAGATCGTCGGTCAGTAGCCCCTCTGGCAACTCAACTTGGCGGGCCTTGTTGAGATCGCGGACCACGACTTTTTCGAGCCACAACGTACGGCCCGCATGCCGAGCAGTGCGATCGCCGTAATCCAACAGCAAGCGTGCCACACCCGAGCCAACGGTCCCCAGCCCGACGATTGCAACTTTGGTCTTTTCCATCCCCGTCGGCTTCCGCACGTAACCCTTTATCCACGTTCAACGAACCTCTCATCGTAAGACCGCCATGGCAGAGTCGTCAAGCGGTGGAGATCGACGGACTCGCGTGAGGACATCAAGAAGCCCGGAATCGCAGGCCCGGCGAATCGAGCCGTGAAGATTGGCCAGCGTCCCGAAGAAATCGGTGGCCGGCTGGACGCTCGAAGATTGTCATGCCCCGGGTGCTTGAAGTTTCGATCTTCGGCCAAAAAGTAGATCGACCAGTGGGAAGGAAACGAAAACCAACGAGATCGCGGCGATGGGAAAGCAGACGTAGAACTTGGACCATGATTCACCCCGCCATCCGTCAAAGTATCCCGGGATGTCGGATGGTCGAAGTTGTATCGGAGGCCTGCGTGGGCAATGTTGGGGTATCGGGAGAAGTCGGCGTTTTTTGCAAGAGAGGAGAATGTGTTACGGGTAGTGGTGGCTACCTCGGATTAGGCATTCCAGCCGAGGCCAAGCTCTGCTATTACACGATTGTCACTGATGACGTCACGACGTGCGCGTGCAAGTAAACTTGAGAATTGGACAATGAAGAGTTTTTCCTTCCATGGTGGCGGATTGGTGCCCCAGTGTTTTTCCTCGACCCTTAAAGTGGAAGGCGACCAACTATTCGGAAGGCGCGTTCGAAAGTATTGCGAGATTAAGCCAGGAGATATTGTTGAAGTCAGGGAGTTCAGTTTTAGTAACCCCTTCTTGGCGGTAACAACCCGAAACTGCCGGTTCCATGTTGGTGCATTGAATAACCAGTACGGCGATGTAGTGCGTATTCTAGAAAGCTATGTTGGAAGCGATTTTTGCCACAGCCTTGCGCATCGCTTCAACGTGGTAATTTACCGATCGTGGTATTGTACACGGCGAAACTAACGGGACAGGGAAAACGCCGGACTAAACCGCGTAGTGTCCAAAAAAACTCAGCCGCTCGTTTGTTCTTTGGTAATTTGGGATTTATCGAAGATTGAAGCGGAGCATTTTCAGCCGATGCGGACAGCGAGAGCGGTCCGGTAGGCCGAACCCCTCGCGAGCGCAGCGGCGACCGCGTGACGGGATACGAGCCGTGTGGCAAGTCATCGCTACGCGGCTTGGCGGTGGTAGTATTCCAGTATTCCGCCCATGCGGTGTCGACACACGATCGGCTGCTCGCGGCTCCCGACGGTTGGCTCGGGAGCGATGAATTTGTTTTCCAGGCCTTGATGATTCCGCTCGGCGTGGTAGTGCTCGACGTATTGATCCAGCGCGCCCGCGAAGCGACGTCTCACCGACGAAGATCTTCTTATTGACACACTCTTCCTTGACAGAACGAATGAATCGCTCGCAGTGGGCATTCAAGTTCGACGATCGGGCAGGCAGCTTCATGCGGTCAGCTCATGCACTGTATCCACCAGATCCGTCGTGGACCATCGATCGGAAAATTGACAGAGGGCTTTTGAACCGGTAGGTATCGGGCACGGGAAGTCCGTACAACGCTTGGGTTCCTTCCCATATCACCCTTGAGAGCGATCTGATGTTAGAGCTGTCTTACCACGACCGAACCGATAGTGTGGCCGAGAAGTTACGCCTGTTTCAGGCGGCCTATGCCGCGGGAGATCTTGACGTGGCGATGTCGTTGGCCGACTCGATGAAGGAAACGCTCCGCTTCGAGCGCCACACAAAGGAGGCACCGTCGCCGGTCGACGTAGCTGCTGACAACGCCATTGCCGTGAGCGATCTACCGCGTGCTTGGGCGTCTTGGGCGCGCGGTTGGAGTCATTGTCATGTGATTGATCTGTATGAAACGGTTGGCATCGCACGTGTTGGTGAACCGGTCGATCTGACGGTTGCGTTTGGTGCTTCACAAATTACCGACACGAGCCGGGAAGTGCGCGTGGCGCGGCTCGATTCGCGTGACGGCACACTGCACGAGATTCGCAGTCAAACCTACGGCGATCGGCGCGTCGCGGGAGAGCATCACTGCCAAGTGGTTTGGCTGGCCGACGTGCCGGCACACGAACAGGCAACTTACCTGGTGTTCCATGGCAACCCGCTGGCCGAGCGGCCCGACTATCCTTCGGACTTGCGGATTGAGGGCGAGGGCTATGGCCTGGATATCGAGAACCATTTTTTCGTGGCCCGGCTATCGAAACAGATGGGGCAGCTTGATCGTGTGATCTACAAGCGCCAGCATGGCTTGGAACTGTACGCCGGGGGCAAGGGGCATGGTGAGCCGCCGAACATCGATTGGGCGCACGACTACGTTGACGAAGAACACTTCCAGAAATTGCGGATGAGGAATTGGCCGCGCTGCGAGAACTTCGACATTGTGCGTGGTCCACTTTGTGCGCGTGTGCGACGCTGGGGGTTTCCTCATAGCCCTGTGCATCCGCTGTTCACGCCAAGCCGCATCCACATGGATCAGACATATATCTTTTACGCGGCAGCGCCATACTTTCTAAAACAGGGGCGCATCGACGCCGTGAAGGACGTCTCCATCGCTGCCATGCGCGATGACGAATGGGTCTTCTCGGGCTACTCCTTCAATGAGAAACTGTGGTTCGACCGACAGGGCAAGCTGCACGAAGGGGATGTCCCCGCCGAGCATGTTCAGGATCTGTGGGGTGTCGGTTTCTACCATCGCGACAGTCGCGACGCCTTCGTCGCGTTGTGGCTAGAACATACGGCCGAAAACTTCGACGGCCTCCAACACGGCGGTCCGCCCACGTTGGACTACGCGGGACATGGCCAGCTTTGGAGCCGCTATCCGGCGGAAACGGCGCAATTGAAAGCTGGCGCATCGCTGCACCAAAAGAATGCATATGTGGTGTTGCCCTTTTCCGAGGAAACACAGGGTGCCGACATCCAGCAGTTGCGGCACCAACTACTCCACCCCCTTGAGCGACGTCTCGGGCAATTGCCACAGATGCCAATGGCCCGAGCGACCGGTCGACTGGCCCGCGATGGCGAGACCGCGGCAACGGCGCAACTAAAGCCCGCAATTTGGGAAGCGCTTCGCGAAGTTCGTGACGAACAGCTTTACCACGTCGATGCGAATGTCGTCGACATGGGATACGTCTGCGACGTGCGCCACCGAGACGGGATCGTTTCGATACTGGTCACCATGCCGCATCGGGGACGACCGGTACACAATTTTTTGGTCACCGCCGGCGGCGGGCGCGTCGAGAAGGGAATCTACGAGCGTGTGCTGGCGATCCCAGGAGTACGCGATGTGGTGGTCGATCTGACATGGAACCCAGAGTGGGATGTCTCGCGATTAACCAACGCCGGCCGCCGCGAGATGGGCCTAGCGGATTGATTCGCGGTGGCCCGATGCCAACGTTAGTCGCTTGCAGACCTAGGACCGATCCCGGAGTGTTTGAATAAAATAGAATGTCCCCCTACTGTCGAAATCGCTAGAATATCCCGCGACACATTCGTTGCATTTGAGATTGGCATTCACCCATTATTGTCAATAAACGGTTCCTGACACCTTTGATTCACACGCTGAGCGTGAATCGAGACCGCCCATTCGGCGCGGAGTCCTGGCAAAACGAACCGCAAGACGTCTAGAGCTCGAACACTCCATGCGACTACGAGGCAGACATCGGAATGATCGAAGAAAGTAGAATTTTTATCCCTATAGCGAAAGACACACACAAATGACATTCTCATCAGCACTCTTCTATCCGCATATAGACATCCGGAATGAAACGTGGCTTAAGTCGGCGATTCTCTATTGGGAGACGATCCGTACTATCGTCCCAGAGTCTGTTGAGAATCCCTACTCGTCAGACATGGCGAGGGAGTTGTACGATATCGGTGTTCTTCGTCCGCTACGAGTGGAATCCGATATGTCGGAAGTCGAAAGTCCCCAATCAAGCGAGTCTTTTGTTTGATTAAAATGGAAAACTCGAAAACCCTC
>CAZNXE010000262.1:0-8376 GCA_964576465.1 uncultured Planctomycetaceae bacterium | reverse complement strand
GGCGGAATGCGCTATGGCGTCGTTGATGAAGGAAGCGGACCGTGCATTCTGTTCGTACACGGTTTCCCTCTCGATCACAGCATGTGGCGGGCGCAGGTCGATGCGCTGAGCCATTCGCATCGAGTCATCGCGCCCGACCTTCGCGGCTTTGGGGCGACAGACGCGACTGAAGGCACCGTGACGATGGAACGGTTTGCCGACGATCTGGCAGAACTACTCGACGCCTTAGACGTTCACGAACCGGTCACACTGTGTGGATTGTCGATGGGGGGCTACATCGCCTGGCAGTTTTGGAAGCGGCATGCCACACGATTGGCGGCGCTGATTCTTTGCGATACTCGTGCCGCCGCCGACAGCAGTGAAGTGGCCCGCGGCCGGCTCGATACGGCGGAAAAAGTCCTCAAACAAGGTCGTTTGCCGCTGGTGCGCGCGATGATCCCCAAACTGTTCGCAAGAAAAACTCGCGAGAACCATGCCGAGATGATCGATGACGTTCGCCAAATGATAGGCCGCGCTGCACCCCTGGGAATTGCCGCGGCGTTGCGCGGAATGGCAGATCGTGAGGATGCCCGACCTTATTTAGGGCAAATCGACGTGCCGACACTTGTAATCGTTGGTCGTGAAGACGAGATCTCGCCGGTCGAAGAAATGCGCGAGATGGCTGACGCGATGCCGCATGCCGAGTTGGCGGTAATCCCCGACGCCGGACACTTGGCGCCTCTGGAAAACCCAAAGGCGACCAATGAAGCCTTGCTCGGGTGGTTGCGTAGTTTGCCGCAAGATCGCTGAGTTGGCTTAGCTACGGCACCTCGAACAACGACTGGCTCTTCACGATGGCGTAGTCATCGGGAAACGTATGAAAGGCCTGTACGATGAGGCTGCGTGATCGCGTTTCGATGTTGATATAGCTGAGCGCCCCGAGTGCCATTCGTCCGCTGGAACCGAAACGGTGCAACATCCCGCGGCGTTCGCCGTCGTGGCACAGTTCATCTTGAAAGGTCCAAAAGACTTCGGGATCGACCGGTTCGAGCTGGAAGCCCATCTGATATTGAACACCTCCGAGACACTTGACTGTGTCGTTGCGTTCGCCACTCAGCCGGTACGACATCAGACGTTTTTTTTGTGGCAAGGGGTGATGTGCCGAGGTTGCGACTTCCGTCAACGTTAGTCCTTGATAACACCACTTCACGACATGACCAGCACTGGTGATCTGAATCGTGGCTTCGTAATCGCCGCGCGAAATGGTCCGTGAATCGTGTACCTCGAACAATTCGGGATGAAGTGTCCGACCGTAGAGTTGGAACACAAGCTCTTTGATTTTGGGTCGTACGGAAAGCACCAGAATGATTCCTTCGCTCGGATAATCGAATCGTAGTCGTCATGATCGAGATCAGCACTCAACTGAATCGAAGGTCATTATAGGTCGCGCACGGTTCGTACTCAAAGGGCGCTTCTTGCCACGAATCACCTCACGCAACTTCTGTCTTGACAAGTGATGATTCGCATGTCTCATTCTGGCGAGCTAGCAACTCAACTGCGTCGTTGCCGAAAATATTCTGTTGCTTATCGGACGATTCGACCCCGTGGTTGAAGCACAAACGTGTGGTTTGTCGATGCAACGGCCGAACCATTGGCGCGCGATGTGCATTGGAATATTTGTCACGAGAAAGTTTTTCTTGACAAGCTCTTGACGCGCTGTCTCGTGCAAGATTAACAGAAATGGTCGCAATAAAATTGGCTCGCGCCTCGCATCAGATATTCAAGATCAATCCAACCCAGGCAAGATAGATTGCGTGGGTTCCAACCGTTACGCCAAAACCGCGATAGGCGAACAGTGCGCCGAGCAACGCCGCATGAACCGCGCAACCGAACCAATCGACCGGGTTGCTCACACCCAGGTGCCATCCAAAATGATTCGCCGCAACCGCGACAACCGTTGACGCCGCGACGGATCCAATCACGGCGACCCCGCGAGTCTGCCGCAAGCTGCGCAGCACCCAAGCAAATACCGGTAGCATGAACAGCCGGAACAGCACATCGTCGCTGACACCTTCTCTTACGACGATCAAAACCTGTTCGACTCCGGCACCGATCTTCCACTGCCGCAAGGCACTCGGTGCCACGTCAGAGATGCCGGATTCCAGGGATCCGACAGACAACGCCGGAACTTCGGCAAACGATCCGTGGGCGAGTGCGATCCAAACTGCCGCAACCAGCAGGCATTCTGCCCACATTCCTGCAACGACATAAGCCGGCACATTCCACCGACATCGTGATCGACGACTCCAGACGACCAATCCGAAGATGGCTATCGCCGGCAACGTCAGCCATCGCGCGATGCCCAAGAAAGTCGATAACTGGTGTGGCCAATGTTGGTTCGGAGCGCCTGATGTTGTGTCGGACAACACCAGCACGCCGCACACATAGAGCACCAACAACGGGGCCACAAAATACAGGCTGGCCGTTGGGCCGCGGGCTTGGTCGAAATAGGTTTTGGCAATTTGCATGGCAGTGCGACCGAAGCGATCGTGGTCGTGTGGTTGGTTCGGGTAGGTTGCACTCGTGCCGCCGGGGTGACGTCAGTCCTTGGTACGAAAGCGCGCAAAGCGGTGGCCTGCACCGAGGTTCGTCTAAAAACGAATTGCGACTTCAGTCAACGTCAGGCCATCGAAGCGGCCACTGGAATCGATACAATCCAACTGGAATGCCTGCCCGGGACGTTGATTAAGGGGTTATTGTTTCTCCCGCTTTCCTCGCCTCGGAATGACCACGAGAACCGAATCCGCTGCGGGGCCCGTTTGCGAGATGAAACGAAACGTTATGTCCCAACGAAAAGCGAAAAGCCCGAAGAAAATGGCACACGCAGCGCGATTACGCGGAGTTTACCGCCGGCTGCTGAATCATTTCGGACCGCAACATTGGTGGCCTGGCGAGAGCGACTTCGAGGTGATGGTCGGAGCCGTGCTGACGCAGAACACAAGTTGGCGAAACGTCGAGAAGGCCATCGACAATTTGCGGGAGGCCAACGTTCTCACGCTGCCAGCGATGTACGATCTGCCAATCGCCAAACTTTCTGAACTGATTCGGCCGGCTGGCTACTACCGGCTGAAGGCAAAGCGGTTGCGAAATCTGCTGGAGTTTGTCGTCGAGCGGTACAATGGCTCGCTCGACGCGATGTTCGCCAACGAATTGGATCAACTGCGGGTCGAACTGCTTGCAGTCAACGGAATCGGTCCAGAAACGGCCGATTCAATCTTGTTGTATGCCGGGGACAAACTGACGTTCGTGGTCGATACGTACACGCACCGCGTGCTAAAGCGTCATGGCTGGATCGAACACGAGGCCGACTACCACGAAACCAAATTCTTTTTCGAGAAGCACCTGCGACAAGACGTCCCGCTGTTCAACGAATACCACGCGCTGCTCGTGCGGGTGGGCAATCAATTCTGCCACAAGCAGCCCAAGTGCGAGGAATGCCCACTGGCCACCTTGTTGCCACCGGGCGGACCTCACGAGTGGCCATAGACACCCGATGAGGGTTTATCGCAACTGGCCGACTGCCGGTACGAGGCAGTTTAACGGTTCGTCGCTGTCCGCATCGTCGTTGCTCTCGACATCTTCCCCTGCATCAACGTCGATCAATTCTTGTTCGCCCTCTTTCTTCGTGGAACTGACGGTGCTTACGGGAACGACCGTCGGGCTGGTGTCGATGCTTTCGTCACTCGCCGAGGGGCCTTTGCCGAGCGTGGCGGACTCTTCGGCTTGTAGCCTTGCGTAGCGGGCCAGAATCTCCGGCGAAGCCACGTGGGTCAAGTTGGCAGCCAGCACGACGTTCTCCAACGCCCTGATCAAGCGTTGGCACTTCACCCAACGACGTTCGAGATCGAATCGGCTCGCTTCGAGTTCTTCCACGTTGGAGCGTAGCTCGACAAAGCGGCTGTACTCTCGGTGTGTCTCGATCGCCGAGATGATGGCAGCCGAGTCAACGGCAAGAAACGATGCCACGTCGGGATGCCATGGGTTTTCCATTTCGGGCCACCGTTCGCGCAAGACATTGCGGATGTGCTTCCGGATCTTCCCTAGTTCACTGTTCAGTTTTCGCTTGCGGCTTGAGATCTGCTTTCTTTCCTTCTCGATCGACTTGGCCAACTTGCGGGCTGCCGCTGTTCGATCACTCTCGGTCAACGCAAGCTGCGATGAAAGCCCCTGAATGACGGCACGCTCCACGGGATCTGCCACCGCAAGCAAGTCATCGCAGGGAGCATCCAGAGTTAGCAACGCTTCATTGGCATCGTCTTCCAGTGTGCTGTAGGTGCGAAGGAACACATCGGATGTCTTTACCGAGATGTCGATCGTCGGCGAGTTGAGCAACGCATAGGCATGGGCTTCGACAAACGATACCCGACCGTCGTGGTCGTAGTCAGGCTTCTCAATCGGTTCCCCCATCCGAGTCTTGCCGCCAATCGCCGCCCAAAAGTAAGTGCTGTACTCGTGGTAGTCCTCTTCGGCAATGTCAGGCGTGCATCCGGCCGCAACCCGATCATGGACCGTCGAGAAGAACCCACAGCGCGAAGCCGCGGCCAACCCCTTTTCGTCGTTGCCCTCGTCGAACACGATGTTCGCGAACCCACCGGAGTAGCATTGCACCATTACCGTAATAACCGAAACCCCGGTCGGCAGTTTGTCCAATTCGGCGACAAAGTCCTTCACCGGCATCCGCTCGCCATTCCACATATAGAAATGCGGGTTCTCGATCGGCTTTCCCTTGCCACCATGTCCGGTCAGATAAATCATCAATCGGTCGCCCGCTTGCAGCTTGCTGCCAACCTCTCGAAACCAGCCCTGCAAGTTCTTTCGATTTGATGCACCGCGCACGTTCTTCAAGGCGTGCGTGCGGTATTGATGCGAAAGCCCGTCTTCTTTGCCAAAGATCTGCGCGAGCAGTTGGTTCACCTTCGGCACCTTGAACCGTGGATCGTGAAATTGCAAATCGCGGCTAGGGTTGTCGCCGTCACTGAAGAGAATATCGTGCGGAGTAGCAGCCAGCCCCTGTTCGACCAACAGCCGTTCAAAGAACTGAACGTTTTTCTCCAGCGATGCCTGATTTCCGCTCGGCGAATATCCTCCGCCCACCGTGAGAAAGTAGTCACGAGCTTGGGCAACGTCGCAACAGACGATTACCACGCCAAACAACGTTCCCCAAGCGACAGCACTACATCGAAGAATTCTCATTCGCATTCTCCAGCTAGAACCCAGGGCACTGCAATTGATTAAAATCGACACGACGAATCTGGCAGAATGGCAGTACAAACGCCCAGACGGCAAGCCATTGGCCCTGGCACAAGTCTTACCGCGCCGACCGCAGACTACCCGGCTTTGCCTGCAAAGGTCAAGAAAATGGCACCAACGCAAGCGTGCTGCAACGATTAGGAAAACCTTTTCAGCCCCTTCACACATATTGTTGCGGTTGCCTCTGACGGTTGAGTCGATCTTTACAACCCACACCGCCCGACTACGACAGCGACCCAGATCAGTGGTAGAATTCTCGCTTGCAGTCAATCGTCGAAGAGTCATTTACTACCAAGGATTCGTATTCCGCCATGACGTCCCTATTCGCGGCCAGCGAAGAAAAGAACCGGCAAAGGGCACAACCTCTGGCGGCCCGGATGCGACCACGGACGTTGGACGAGTTTGTCGGACAACAACATCTCTTGGGCGAGGGCAAGCTGCTGCGACGTTTGCTCAAGGCCGACCGATTGGGTTCAGTCATTTTCTATGGGCCGCCGGGCACGGGAAAAACGACGCTGGCCAAGCTGTTGGCTGGCGAAACAAAGAGTCATTATTGCCAAATCAATGCCGTGACGAGCAATGTGAAGGACCTGAGAGCCCTGCTGCACGCCGCGAGCGACCGACTGTTGGCCAACGGACAGAGAACGCTGCTGTTCGTTGATGAGATTCATCGGTTCAACCGTTCTCAACAAGACGTGCTCCTTCCCGACGTCGAGAATGGCACGGTTGTCTTGGTCGGCGCGACAACGCACAACCCATTCTTCGCGCTCAACAGCGCGTTGGTCAGTCGCAGCCAGATCTTCCAATTCCAAGGGCTATCGACCGACGAGATCAAGGCAGTAATCCATGGCGCCTTGACCGACCCGCAGCGCGGCTTGGGAGAACATGAAGTGCAGTTGCACGACGACGCACTGGAGTTTCTTGCCAAAGTTTGCGATGGCGACGCGCGACGTGCGCTGTCGGCCTTGGAGATTGGCGTACTCTCCAGCAAGCAGCGACCGCTGGAGTTCACCCGACAACTGGCCGCGGAGTCGGTGCAACGCAAGGCCATTGAATATGATCGCTCGGGCGACGCACATTACGACGCGGCCAGCGCGTTGATTAAGAGCATTCGGGGGAGCGACCCAGACGCCGCGCTCTATTGGTTGGCCCGAATGCTAGAAGCCGGCGAAGAGGTTCGCTTCGTAACGCGAAGGCTGGTGATTCTTGCCAGCGAAGATGTTGGCAACGCCGACCCACATGCTTTGCCATTGGCGATTGCTACGATGCAGGCTTGCGAGTTTGTCGGATTACCTGAATGCCAACTGTCACTCGCTCAGGCGGTCACCTATTTGGCGTGCGCGCCGAAATCCAACGCCGCGACGATGGCGATCTCCGCGGCGCGGCGCGACGTGGTCGAAGGGCGGTTACTTCCGGTGCCGGTGCATCTTCGCGATTCGCACTACCGCGGATCAAAACGACTGGGACACGGCGAGGACTATCAGTACGCCCACAACGAGCCAGACGCGATCGCCGCGCAAGATTACCTGGGCGTCGACCGCGAGTACTACCATCCCGTGCCACGTGGCTTTGAAAAGGAACTCGCCGCTCGGCTGGAGAAGATTCGCGCCCGACTGCGCGAAGCGAAACACGACACGCCGGACGAAGCGGCGAACGAGTAAATCCAGAGTAGTTACGATCTCGTCGCCCCGCGCTACCATCTCTTGCGCTACCACTGCGGTGTCTCTGCATGCACTGCGCGCGACTATGGCAGTGCCAGCGTCGTCGATCGCATCCAACAACGATGATCTAGCACCAAAGCAGGGGTTCGACTACGATCCGCCCGCTTTTTCTGGCCGTGTGACCTAGAAACGCCATTGCGGGGTTGGTCTGCGGTCGATTGTAAAGACTAGAGGACCAACGCGAACACAAGGGCAACCACGCCCGAGACGGCCAGAACGTACCACCACCAAGGACGTCCCGACCACGGCGAAGTCGAGTGAGAAATGTACTCGTGACAGTGAGGACACTGCACGCTGTCTTCATAGATCATCGCTTCGCACGACGGACACTCGATCAAATCAACAACGTCGTCATTCATCCAGTCGGAATCGTCTGAATCGTCGTCGTACTCAGCGTCATATGAATCAAGGGAAGTCATTCATCGCCTAACAGCGAAAAGGATGCACGAAGCACATATCGGGCCGTGCGACGAAGTTGCACGACCCGGTGTTCGCAAGAAACGGAAGATCAGAAGGGTACACCAGTAGGAATCGTTCCCCACTGTTGAATCACCTCTGATGAGAATATCCACAAACGTTCGGCACGTCATCGTCAAGGAGGACGATCGTGAGCTCACTTAAGTCCATGTTGATCATCTTTCTCTTGGGAGGCATCTCCTACGGCGTCTATTTGGTTCTCACGACCGAACCACCAGGACCGCCGCCTGAAGGTCTCCCGGAAGATTGGGCTGACGCGCCGAAGATCGAAATCCCGGAGTTGGGGCCCGGCGGCACTCCCGCCACCATGCTACCCGTCGAACCGCCGGGCGGAAGTGGGATCCACCAAGCTCATCCATCCAACCCGAATGCCCCGTTGAGTGATGCTCCGGCGTTTGGCAATCCCGCCGGCGGCGACGCCCCTCCCTTCCAAGCTGCAGCGGCGCCCAACGATGCTCCACCGTTCGGATTGCCGGCGGTGCCCAACGCACCTGGTGAGGCACCTGCGTTCGAGCCACAATCTCCGCTTCCAGCGGTTGCTGGTCCAGGTGGCCTTGCGCCCGAGACACAACCCGCCGCGTCGGCAAATGCTGCCGCGGGAATGTCACCCACGGATTTGCCCGGCGCAATGCCGTCGGACAATGGCGTAGCACCTCAAACCCCCGCCGCCTCGTTCAACGAAACGGTTCCCACGGCAACCAACGCGATCCCTGAGGCCAACACGGGCCTTGGCGCGACTGATTTTGCCGCTGCCATTGAGGGCATTCAACGACAACTCGAACAAGGCGATGTTGCCAGCGCACATTTGGAGTTGTCGCGGTGGTACGACGATCCACGGCTGTCCGCCATCGAACACGCCGCCATCGAAGCCTTGTCCACCGTCAATGAT
>CAZNXE010000261.1:2822-8422 GCA_964576465.1 uncultured Planctomycetaceae bacterium | reverse complement strand
TTGGTGGTAGAATAACAAACCAGATCACGACTCCAGTTTCAACTGAACCAATACACAACGACCGACGGACCGGACATCACCGCAATTGACCTGATAGGACCGGGTACGATCTTTGAATTGAACAACACTGGTCAAAACAGTGTCGAGGAAAGGCCCCAGGCCTGGGAGCAAAGAACGACGACCTTTGCCGGAACAGCTATAGCGGACGGTCTTCTTGCCCGGATCACATTCGATACAACTGGGTTCAACACAATCGGGCAGCAGTGGGACTTAGTCTTGGCGAACGGCTTCTTGGGCGACACCGATTTCACTCTGGTAGGAGCTGACGTGACCAATGGTACAGTGTCAATCGTTGTGCCGGAACCGAGTTCGCTTGCACTTGCTGGGCTTGGTGCGATCATCGTTCTCGTTTTAGGAACACGCAGGAAGTGGGGACTGAAGAAATCGGCAATCCGCAGTTCATCATCTCAGATGCCCCATCTTGCAACCTGCTTGCGCTCTCGCCCAGGTTACTGTACTCTTCCACTGGATTCGCATTAAACCCATGTTGACTGGCAAGAAATCAACGGCCTTTGTCCTCGGTGCAATCAGCGGGATCGCAACCGTTGCGCTCAGCTCTGTTGTGTTGAGTGCCCCAGTATCCCGTGATTACAAAGAACCGCCACCCAAAGAACCGTTCTCCGATGTCCTTCCGGACCAATACTATACGGAGGCGATTAAGTACAGCGAGCGATGGCTCCGCGGATACGACAACGGCCTCTTCGGCGTCGACGATCCAGTGACGAGGAGCCAGTTGTCAACAGTGCTGTTGCGTTACGACCTCGAGCAGGAGAGGCAATATGAGTCAACCGTGCGCGAGTTCAGAAAGAATGCACGGTTTATCAGAGATCTCGCGGCCCTCGTTTGCTTAAACAAGAGGAGTTTCTTGGACTCTGTTGAGATAAACTCACTGGTGCCACCTGCTCTTGGGAACCCGGAAGACCGCTACTCTGACGCTTTGGAGAGTCTGTGTCTGTTGAATTGGCAACAGCAGAGTGATCCAACGGTCATCGATCCTTATGAATTCCAAGAATGCCATGACGAAGTTGATCTGCGGACAGGACAAATCACTACAGTCTTTTGTTATCCGCAGTAATTGATTTTCGGATTAGATTGAGTCGCGGTGGCCCCAATAAATGTGTGACTAGCGTTGAAAGAGTAGTGCAGGTGCGATTATAAATCGCGAGCACCTGTGGTCCCGATGATCCTCGACCAACAAAGCTAACGACGAGGTACGCATGAAACTCCCGAGCCATACACGCAAACGCAAATATGCAAAGAAGGTGCTAACCAGACTCGCAAGAAGCCGCACGTTCGAGTTCCTAGAAGAGAGACGTCTTTTGTCTCTCGTCCCACCTGCTTTGTCGAGCGTGCCAGGCGCTGCCAACACAATCCTTCTAGATTTTGATGGCAATCAAGAGGATACGTGGAACATCTACAACAATGCGGTCGTTGAACCATACGATTTTGACGGCAATGCAAACTTCAATGCAGCTGAAAACGACGCAATCATTTCGATTTGGCAACAGGTTGCCGAAGATTTTTCTCCATTCGACGTAAACGTGACGACGGTAGAGCCCACTTCTGGGACTTTCACGCGCGTGGCGATCGGCAATATGCCGAGTGACAACATCTGGCTCACTGGCGCGGGTGGTATCGCGTTCAGTGGCGCTCCAGTTGTCTGGGTTTTCCCGGAACACATTGGCGGCAATGCGGCTACCCGGGCGATCGCGGCGACTGCGTCGCATGAGGCTGGTCATGCGTTGACACTGCTTCATCGGAGCGCCGTGGATCAGGTTACCGGCCAGTTTCTCACGGATGGTCTGTACATTTTAGAACCCCACGGCGAATACAGTAAGGGCTCCGATGGATTGCGGCCAATCATGGGCGACACAGTCAACCCCTTTCCGACCGTTGATCGCTTCGCGTGGGACACAGGTTCGTGGTCGGGAAACACACCTGAAGGATTCGTCATCGGTGGTTGGGGAGGGCTTCCTGAACAAGACGCTGTGGCGACGCTCGATGGCATCTTAGGCCAGCGGCCAGACCCGGCCCCAGGTAGCGGTCTGGATTGTGCGCTGACGCGGACCGGGACCCACATACAAGGTTGTGGCGTCATTAGGTCGACTCTTGAAGAGGAATCGTTCTCGTTTGAAACAGCTGGTGGAGCATTCGAGCTAACGATCGTACCCGGTTCGCGAGACCACGAATATGCGTCAAATCCAGGCAACTATACATCAGCATTGACGGTCGCAGATGGCAACCTCGATGTGAAGTGGGAGATATACAATTCCGCAGGGGCATTGATCGCTACGGATAATCCAGCTTCCAGCCTGGGCGCGCGGATACAAGGCACACTAACGGCCGGAACATACTCGCTCGTCGTAAAGAGCGCAGGCGCCAGGGATGGAGATCTCGGCTTGTTTAGTGTTTTTGGAACTATTCCAGAGCCTACGACGCCAGTGTCGCCGCAGAGCCGAGTGATCAGCATCGAAGCGGATCAAGGCGTCTTCACGGGAACTGGAAGTGTGAACTTCACCGCGTCCGTGACCCCAGGCACCGGCCCGGGGAGCACGGTCCAGTTTAGCGTGGACACGAATAGTAACGGCCGCTGGGATTTCGGCGAACTCATTTTTGCCTCACCGCCAATTTCTGGTGATATGGCAATCGCTAGTTTCGACATATCGACATTATCAGCCGGACGTTATTCATTTGTGGCAAGTCTCTTCGACACCACGGGGATCGTCAATGGGGTTGCAACCTCTATCGAAGTTACTACCGCGCCTAATGGGGCCCCGGTCGCAACGAGCCTTAGTGCGTCGCCATCGACTTTGACGCGAGGGCAGAACACAACGCTAACATTGAGCGGGATCAGCGACGACGGTACGGTCGATCTTGTTCAGTTTGCGTGGGATTTCGATGGCAGCGGCGACATTAGTTCTGGTGACTCGATCGTTGGCGAGGACACATCGATCGTAGCCGGCGTGGCGTCCACGGTCGTCGACACACATCCGATTGACCCAGGAGTACAACAGTTCATCGCACGAGCACGGGACAACAATGGTGTTTGGAGCAGTTGGGTTGCGACCACGTTGACGCTCAACGCACCTGGCCCGACGCCGTTTATCGGCTCGATTTCGCCTAATGCTTCCTTTCAGGGACACCAGTTCCTGTTAACGATAACTGCCGAGGACGTCAACAACGCGTCGAAGGTGCTTTTCTATCACGATACGAATGGCAACGGCAGTCTCGATGGCGGTGATGAATTGCTGCGAACCGACGACGATGGCAGTAACGGGTGGTGGTGGCGAGACTCTCCGCAAAACGCTGGTTTGCCAATTGGCCTCAATCGTTTTTTTGCTCAAGCAGAAGGTAGTGGCGGTCAACTGAGCAATGTCGTGCAAACGGTTATGATCACGTATCCGCTCGATCAGGTGCCACCCGTGCTGACGTCTCTCGATAGCTCAAATGTCTTCTCTTCTGGTGCCACCTTTCAAGAGTTCCGTATTACGATCACCGACAATATCGCAGTGAATGCGGATAGCTTTGGGACTTTTCCCGATGTTAGGATCATTGGCCCGGGCTCGATTTTCGCTGTCGACGCTGAGTTCGTTGGCCTGGACAGCCCTGAAGATTCTGCGGAAGTGGTCGCAACGTATCGTATCACACCACCCGGCGGTTCTTGGGGCCCCGAGGACAACGGCGAGTACCGGATGCGAATCAACCTCGCCAACCATATTGACGACACGAACGGCAACTCATTGCCGGGTACGCCGCCAGGGACGAGCCTGCTAGCCTGGGAAGTCGCCATCCCGTCCATCGATCTTTCCGCCCCGGCAGTGACACTCCAGGGGATTTCGTCGTCGGCCAATTCCCCTTCGGCATTCGGTGCTGGGCCGGTCAATCTGTCATCGATCGCGATCGATGATGAGTCTGGCATCAATCCGTCTTCGTTTCAGTACGCGCTAAACCAGTTCGACGGAGTTACATGGCAGGGCTGGTCAGAAATGCCCGAAGCTGGGGCGACAACTTCATTGACGGGTCTCTCCGACGGTTTATACGCCGTGGCGGTAAGTGCAGCCAATGGAGACGACGCGATTGCTAGTTCGTCTGTCGGTTACCTGATGGTCGACACGCTTCCGGTTATCGGCGCCTTTTCTTCGGATAGCCCCACGGTTGTCCAGGGACTGGGGCCGCTCGGGTTGACGGTCACTGGCCTCATCGATCCAGATGGGGAGGTAACTTCGGTCGACTATTACTGGGATGCAAACGACAATGGCCAGCTAGACATCGGTACGGACGTGATGGTGGGTACCGACGCAGTGCTCTTAGGAGAAACGACGTCGCAGATCGACGTTACTACCGAGAGTGTCCCGATTCCCGTTGGCGGCCAACGGTTTTTCGCCGTAGCGAATGATAACGATGGGCAGCAGAGCAGTACGGCGACGGCAATGGTCGGTGTGTTTGGGCAACTAAGCGTGTCCATCGCCACATCGAGCGTGGCGGAGAACGCGGGTGCTTCGGCCGCGACGGTGACAGTTTCGAGGACCGGCGATTTGTCCGCTGCCTTGGACGTCAACATTTCCTATGGTGGCATCTTGCCTGGCGCAGCTAATCTATTGTCACTCACGGGTCCTTTGTCGGTAACTATTCCTCCGACCTTGTCGTCTGTATCCTTTTCGATCGATGCGATTGACGATCTTCTTCCGGAGATCGATGTTCAGGCGCCGGTTTATGTGTTCGCATCAGGGTATACGGATGACTCGGATTCGATTCTAGTGGTTGACGATGACACGGCCGTATCAGGACGGCAAGTCTTCTACAAGGATTCTAGCTTCGGGAACGAACCAGCGCCTGACAAGAGTGCGTTGATGCCCGGCGAAATGGCGAGCTTTGCCAACTACACTAGCTATAGCCTTGGCATCAATGGACTGATGATCGATATCCAAGGCCTACAGGGGACACCGACTTTGAGTGACTTTGTTTTCAAGGTTGGAAACAACGACTTTCCAGACACGTGGTCGCCCGTCGCAACAGATCCAACGATGTCTCTGAACTCCCTAGACGCTATCACAGATCGTATAACGCTAGAGTTTCCCGACAATTTGATTTCAAATCAATGGCTCCAAGTCACGGTGAAAGCTAGTCCAAACACTGGACTAACAACGGACGAGATCTTCTATTTTGGCAACGCCATTGGCGAGTCTGGCAATAGTCTCAACGATGCGAGAGTCGACGCAACCGATGAAATTCTGACGAGAAACAATGCCAAGTCGGCATTCGATCCAGCGGCGATTGACGACCCCTATGACTACAATCGCGATGGGCTGGTTGATGCGACAGACGAGATCCTCGCAAGGAACAACGGCACGAGCGCGTTTACCGAACTACAGCTCATCACACCGTCTGTTCCGGTGAGCAGCAGCGCTACATCAGGCAGCGATTTATCCGAAGAAGCGACGATCGCGTCTCTGATTGTAGAAGAGCTTTTCGATGAAGACGATCGTTCCAACGATGCGAGAGTCGACGCAACCGATGAAATTCTGACGAGAAACAATGCC
>CAZNXE010000261.1:0-2763 GCA_964576465.1 uncultured Planctomycetaceae bacterium | reverse complement strand
GTCGATGCGACGGACGAGATCCTCGCAAGAAACAACGGCACGAGCGCGTTTACCGATCCGATCGTAAGAGACTTATCAGATAAAACCGAACCGACTACAACCGCGACAACAGTGATAAAGATCGCTGCGACCAAGGACGCCAAATCGGTTGCCGCAGACAAGCATAGGGTGTCCGATACAGAAGGGCCGTTTTCATCACTACCAATTAGGCGTATTCAATTCGCGGGTATATTTTTCGGTAGGGCTGGCAATACGGATGCTACGGCACGAACGGCTCGTACGACCGATAAGGTGTTCGGACAAGTGGCAGAGCAAAATCTGAGTGGTTTCACAAAACGCGAGTCGTCAAGAGAACAATCCGCGCAGAATGCTCCGGTGAAGACGGGTAGAGTAGACTTCGCTAGTCATCTGCTCGCGTCGCGCCCGACTGCATCCGCACAAACCATCGATGAAGCTCGCAAAGGTGACGATCTTCTTGACGACGAGTCAACGCAGGACGACCGCGCGAAAGCTGCCGTTAGACGGCTTGGAAGCTGGCTATTGCTTTTCCGAAAGTCGATTCGGTTTCGACGATGATGTAGTGTTCCCGTGAGTTGTTGCAATACATGAAAGCGTATCCCCTGGGCTTAGTAGTACGATCCTCACAGCATCGAAGTTCGACATCCCTGCTCTAATTTTGGCACGGAATGTGGCACGGATAGCGTGACAAACGTGCCGAAACCAGGTACATTCACGGTTCGTGAGCGCGAGTTGACTCGGCTTGCCTTGTTGTCCGAAGTCTTGACATCCCAAGTTGTTGCAGCGGGTTTGAACCCAGGCGAAATCCAGCGTCGGCCTCCGAAGACGAAGGTTACTGGTTCGAATCCAGTCGGGGATATTTATAGAAACCCTGGCGAACCCTAGTTCGCCAGGGTCTTTGAGCAATCACAAACGTTTGCTAAGCTCAAGCTTTCGCATCGAGACGTACTACTTCCCCTGATACTGAAGCATTGCCGCAGCACGCCTTGTTCTGCTTGCAGCAGTAGGCGTTCTTCATGCAGCAAGTTGGGCGGGCGACTTCGGAGTCTTTGGCTGTCGAAGCCGTCGGAACAAAGTAGGCGGTTCCCAGTAAACCCACCGTCAGGGCCATCGCAATGTATGATTTGGCAAACATGGTACTAGTACTAGCCTCCATCAAAAGTAGTTACCTAATCCACAAAAAGTTCATGGCGTCACTTCTCGGTCATTTGCTCTCGAAGACCGTTTTGCTGTTGGTATATCAAGGCATTTCGCATGCCAAACTATCCGCATAAAACTTCTCTACTCTGATCAATCGGCCACCTGCCTGCACGACCGCTTCTGTGGCCAGGCCGAGGATCTTCTGGCGAGAATCGTCGGCACATCCAACGATTCACTCTGATTCAGGTGTGCAGGTGAAGGCGAACCGCCCTCCGGAACCGAATCGAATCTTGCGAACAGTCTGTCTTCTGGTACGAAGAGACTGATAACAATGTGCTGCTAATTCCAACATATTTGCTTGAAGTGTGCGTTATTGCACGAACGCGCGTTTTCGGGCGATCCAGCTCGTTCGACCCAGTCGGAACTTTCGCGTACAGGCGTGTCTTGGACTCAACCACGGATGTGATCACCCGACAAGAATTGACTGTCTTGGCTAGCCCGCAGAACCGGAACCCATAAGAAGCACCTTCTGAAGGTAACGGTCACGAAGGACGCGGTTCTTTTGTCGCGCAAGACATTGTCGAATGTAGTGGTTGCTGCAACTCGGTCGGCAAAACATTTCTCGGTTGATGATTCTGGATCGAATGCTGGTGTGGAACGTACCGATGAAGACAGGCATCGGGGATGGTTTCGTCGTCTCCACAGATCAAGACTTCCAGTCAGGGAGGGGGGACCATGAATCGAAGACTGCTCGCAACCGCACTTCTCATGTTGCTCATTGCCAACGGTTGTACGGCGCTGCGATCTCATGGAATTTCGCGCACGCAGAACGAGACACCTGACACGACTCGGTCAACGGTTGTTGAGAATTCGACAAACACTTCTGAAGTTGGAGACGAATCGACAATTCAAACCGCTGAAACTCCACCATTGCCGACCCGGCTGATGGCCTATCAGGAAGAAGTTGTACCGTCGCACAAGCATGCCGAATCGCTGCTCTCGCCCCACACAATGGCTGAAGCGTACAACGCATTGGCAGTGGAAGATATACAGGGCATGGCGATGGAACAAAATCCCACATTGGTTCAGGCAACGGCACAAATTCGGGCAGCGCGTGGCGCGGCATACCAAGCAGGTCTGTACCTCAATCCCGTGACGGGATACTCAGGTGAACAAATTGGCGTCAACGGCACCGCCGGCGAAACTCAGGGTGGGTTTATCGCCCAGGAATTTGTCATGGGTGGGAAGCTGCGACTAAGCCGCGCCAAATGGGTTCAACGGTCGCGCATCGCGGAGACGAACTTTCACGCCCAGCGTCTTCGTGTGCTCAATGATGTTCAGACACAGTTCTATCGCACGTTAGCGGCACAGAATCTGGTCGCTATCCATCGAGAGATACTCGCCAACGGGGAAGACCATCTCCAAACACAACGTGAGATGCTCAATTTGGGGCAAACAAACCAGCCGGGGCTCCTGAGGGCGGAAGTTGATTTGCAACGTGACCGCTTGAACCTGAAACAAGCAGAAAACGAGTTCCGCCACGCTTGGCGGACACTGGCCTCGCTCGTTGGAGTTCCGGAACTCGCTTACGGACCGCTCGCCGGA
>CAZNXE010000260.1:0-8431 GCA_964576465.1 uncultured Planctomycetaceae bacterium | reverse complement strand
CAGCGTCAGTATCGTTGCAGAGTCTCAGAACGCAAGATGTTGCCGGGAAGCACCCTCTTAGATCCTTGACGTGGGCCCGGTTCCCAAGTGAACGACTTGGAAAGTACTGACTAATCAGGGAGAATCATGGGAAAGGCACACAAGCGGGAATACCCCGAAGGGGTACAACAACAAAGCCCAGAGTAAGCGGAGCGCCACTCTGGGTAACCAGCAACAAACCAACACCTACCCTGAAAGGGTTGAACAGCAGGCTCGGCCAGTGTGATACCCCATCAGGGTATGCCTTTGGTGGTGGAACCCCGACCCAGGGTGGCGCAGCTACGCCGCTTACCCCGGGCTGTGTTGTTAAACCGCTTCGCGGCTCCTGCCATCGAAAAGGCTAAGCCTCATGAATTCTCACCAGCAGAGCTGATGGAATAATACTGTCGATAAGGCTGCCAAACCCATGCAACAAACTCACATCGTTCGATTCGGAACCCTGGGCCATCTTGGGCGGTTTACAACGGCCAACCACGAGGCTCATCCGCGAGGATGTCGTGTCGTCGTGCGGACGGCCCGGGGCGTCGAGACGGGCGAATTGTTGATGTCCGAGGAGACGCCCTCGCCTGAGGAATCGCCGGTCGAGGGATCATTGCTGCGGGCAATGACCGTTGAGGACGAGCTTCTCGAAGAACGTATTCAACAAAACCGGCTAGCCGCCATCGAGCAATGTGCCGAGCGAATCGCCGAACTTGGGCTGCCGATGAGCCTGGTTGATGTTGAACCGCTATTCGACGGGCAAACGCTGGTGTTCCACTTTCTGGGTGAAGAGACAGCCGGCAGCGAGCGGCTCATTGAGGAACTGACCGAAACGTATGAGACGCAGGTGCAGTTTCGCCGCTTCGCCCAAACACTCGAAGAGGGTTGTGGCCCCGACTGCGGCACGGGCACATCCACCGGCTGCGGCAGTTGCGCCGAAGGCGGCTGTTCACTCGCCAAGGCATGCAACAACGCCGCAGGATGAGTCTCTTAGGCGAGGAGAATACACCAACCCGACGCGTGAGCGAGGGACCAACCGGTAATACACTGCGTTTCCTCTCTCACGCGTCGGGTTGTGGTTGGTACGTTCTTATCTGCCGCACGCCTTAAGCTTCTGCCGCCTCGCTCTTGGCAAACGTTTTGGCGTTTTCGACATAGTGTTCAGCCCCCATGCGGTTCATTTCGATTTGCTCGGGGGTAAGCTGTCGCCGGACTTTGGCGGGGATGCCGATCGCGAGTGACCCTGGCGGAATTTGCGTGCCCTCGGTAACCACGGCGCCAACCGCCACGATCGAGTTCTCTCCAACGGTGGCGCCGTTCATGACGACAGATTTCATGCCGATCGTCACGTTGTCTCCGATCGTCGCACCATGCACGATCGCACCATGGCCGACGGTGATGCCGTCGCCGAGCGTGCAGGGAAAGCCGGGATCGGCGTGCAAGACGCACCCATCTTGGATGTTCGTCCGTTTGCCGACCCGAATCGCTTCGACATCGCCGCGCAGGACCGCGTTAAACCACACCCCAGAGTCCTCGCCAATCGTGACATCGCCCACCACAACCGCGCCAGGGGCAATATAGACGCTGTCGTGGATCTGTTCAGGACGTCGCTTGGTGTTCTCGCTCATGCAATCTTTCTCGCCTTTGCTGGTGTCGTACGTGGTCCCGCAGAATGGCATGGATTCTACCGGGCAAAGCCCAACTGAATAGGGCGATGAACTTGATGTCGTGATAGACAGCCATTGCGAAGAAATGCCGCCAAGTGCGAGTGTTGGAGGCGGCTGATTCGATGAGAGATTCGAAGGGTCGAAACTTAACTGACGTTGACCTGCGAATGTGTCGGCTGGGCAAGATGCACCAGCGTCCGCGACCGATCGGCCATGGTGAAAACGGTTACGGTTTGACCGTCCGCCGTTGTATAGTTTGAAACGACACTGAATTGTTGATCGATGCAGTCGTCGTTGATTTGCCTCTGGTCATCCGAGACGTCGCCCCAGTCGCCCGATTGGTGGCGATCGAGAAGCGATTCGACGGACAAATCAGCGGCGGCGAGAATTTCCGCTGCCCGATTCGTGACCACAATGTGGCCAAGGGTAAACTTCGTGGACATGTTCGCTGTTCCGTCGCAAAATGGTCGCCGCCTGTACGCATTGGTTTCTGGCCCTAACCAAGAACCATCTTGTCGGACGAACCACAAGATTGCAACAATCTCTCCCCGAAATTCGCCGAAAAAAATAGCCCGCATCGACGCAGATAGTGGCCCATTCACAACTTAGCGGTTGGGCACTTTTCCGAAGTTCAACCTCCGGAGACAATGGTCCTGCTAACGATGGCCGGCTACCGAGACGAATCGGATCGGTCGCCGCCCGTTCTAGCAGCTCAACAACACATCCGCCTCCACCATCGATTCACCGAGAAACCATGAATCCCACCACCATTCTTGAAGCGTCGAACCACATGCGTGATGGTCGTCTTACATCGGTCGAGCTTGTCGAGCGTTGTCTGGCTGCTATTGAACAGTTCGACCAGGAGATTAAGGCCTGGGTGGTGGTCGATGCCGACGGCGCGCGGGAGACTGCCGCGGCGCGCGACCGGGAACGCACGTCTGGCCAGTTGCGTGGTCCGCTGCACGGAATTCCCTTGGCCATTAAGGACATCGTCGATGTGGCGGGTTTCCCAACGTTGGCGGGCTCACCGCTTCGCGAAGGACATTGCGCGCAACACGATGCGACGGTTGTGCAGCGTCTTCGCGAAGCCGGGGCCGTGATTCTTGGGAAGACGGTTACCACCGAATGGGCATCCTTCGACCCGCCCCCGACTTGTAATCCTTGGAACACCGAACGTACCCCAGGCGGTTCGAGCAGTGGATCAGCGGCTGCCGTGGCATTGGGAATGTGTCTCGCGGCGATCGGGTCGCAGACCGGCGGTTCCATCTCGCGACCGGCGGCCTACTGTGGTGTTGCCGGCTGCAAGCCAACGCATGGTCGCGTGAGCACTACGGGAGTCGTGCCGGTGAGCTACCATCTTGATCACGTGGGACCAATCGCTCGCTGCGCCGGCGATCTGGCAATCATGCTGCAAGCCATCGCCGGTCCCGACCCGCTCGACCCTTGGACTGCGCAGCATGCGGTGAGCGACTTCACTGCTCAGGTCAATCCTGCGCAACCGCCGCGGCTGGGCATCTTGGGAGAATTCTTCCATGAACACGCCGATGACGAGGCTCGCAGGGTTACGGAACACACAATCAAGAAGCTCCAAGCCGCGGGCGCTACGGCCGAAGAAGTGCGGTTACCCAATAGCTTTGACCGTGTGCCGGCCAATCACCGCATGGTGATGGCCGTTGAGGCGGCGGAATATCATCGCGATCGGTTCCCCGCCGAACGCGAGCAATTCGGTACCGAAATCGGGCGGTTGCTCGCCGATGGTTGTGAGACGGATGTTCGCGATTACGCGGCAGCGTTGGCCCATCGCCGACTCTTTCAGCACGAACTTCGCGCACCTTTAGACCAGTTCGATGCCCTGATTTGCCCCGCCACAACCAGTCCCGCTCCGACGGTTGATACAACGGGTGATCCGCGGTTCAATTCGCCCTGGAGTTATGCCGGGGTGCCAACGGTATCGTTGACCTGCGACCTTGCCTCCGATGGCCTTCCACTGGGGATCCAACTCGTCGGCGCTCCCTGGCAAGAGGCCCGATTACTGTCGGTGGCGGCTTGGTGTGAGGCCCGGATCGACTTTGACCGAATTCCTCCAATGCTGGCAATTTCATAGCGAAATCCGTCGCTTGCCGCCACATATTCAGTAGATCGGTGCTTGATTGCCGGGCGTCGAGCAGTCAACTTAGAGGGACGGTTGATCGCTCGACCCGCGACCTCCCGCCTACGGAACACTCCCCCAAGACTATTCACGACCCTATCGGAGCAACGAAGCTATGTCCCTGCGAACCATGCGATACCTCGTCCTTGCCGCGGTGGCGATGTTTCTGTGCCCTCAAACCGGCGCGGCCGTGGAAGTTGGCTTTGCTGTTGTCGATATCACCCCCGATGTGGACGGCAAACGTCCCGTTTGGATTGCCGGCTACGGGCAGAACCGAAAGGCCGAAAGCGTACACGACCCGCTGTACATTCGAGCCTTTGTGTTGCGAGATGGGGATCAGCGTGTGGCATTTGCCGTGGCTGATTTGGTCGGGCTGCAGTATCCCACAGTGAGGGCGGTTCGCGAGAAACTAACGGACTTCACCCATGTGACCATCGCCAGTACGCACAATCACGAAGGGCCAGACGTTGTCGGCATCTGGGGACAGTCGCCGTTTCAAAGTGGCATCGATAAGAAATACTTGGCAAGCGTTGAGGAGCGTTTGGTCCAGGCGATCCGCGATGCCGACGCCGCGGCGAAACCTGCCACGGCCGGATATGGCACGGCACAAGACGACACGCTGTTGCGCGACTCGCGGTTGCCAAAGGTTTACGACGGCATCATCAGGGTATTGAAGTTCACGCAAGCTAGCGGCGATGACCCGCTGGGTATCGTGGTGCAATGGAACTGTCATCCCGAGTGTTTAGGCGGAAAAAATCCACACATCTCGGCCGACTTTCCGTATGCCACCATCGCAAGAATCCGAGAGACGCACGATTGCCCGGTGGTGTTCATCAGCGGTGCGGTGGGCGGCCTGATGGCGCCTCCCCGTGAAAACCGCATCGCCAACGAGCAAGGCGAATATCCGGGCGAGGGGACATTCGAGTTTACGGAACTCTACGGTCAGGCAGTCGGCGATCTTGCCAACGTCGCCTTGAAGCAGACTAGCTCGATCAAGTTGACTCCGTTTACGATTTCGGTGAAGCCCATCAGTGCCCCCTTGGAAAACAAGCTCTATCAAACAGCCCGCATGATGGGCCTGTTGAAGCGCAACGGTCGCGTGTGGACGGGCGATTCGGAGGAGCTTGGCGAAATACTCACCAAGAAGAACATCAAAGAAGAACCGGCCTTGGAAACCGAAGTGGGCTACCTGCGGCTGGGCGAACTGGGCGTGGCGTGCATCCCTGGTGAAATCTATCCCGAGTTGGTCTACGGCAAGATTCAAGACCCCGTCGACCCCGGCGCCGACTTCCCCGACGCGCCGCTGGAGCCTTCGATTGTCGAGATTATTCCCGAAGAGCGATTTCTGCTCATCGGCTTGGCGAACGACGAGATCGGCTACATCATTCCGCGACGTCAATGGGACGCCGTCGAGCCATTTGCCTATGGCCGCGATCGCGATCAATACGGCGAGGAAAACAGCATCGGTTCCGAAGCCGCCCCCATCGTGATGGAAGCCCTCCGCAAGCGGGTGGCGGAAGTTGCGAAGTAGAACAGGCTTTCCAACCAGGAACCCACGTTCGTGTCCTTGCGACATGCAATGCAGAGAACGTGCGCTTCGCCCTACGCCGCGCGGGCTGGCGTTGCGACTTGGGAAAGCTGCTCGATTAGTCGACGGTCGACCGGCTCGATGATGAGTTCGCCCTGCGATGAGGCGGTCTCGGTCATGACGTGCGTTTTCTCTGTCAGCAGACGCGGAATGTAGAACCAGGCCCGGTCCATCGCGTTGGGGTCGATGTCGTCGGAAACCACCAAGAGATCGACGTGTCGGATCGAATTCGCCGAGCGTGCCAGCGCCAAGTGAGGATCGCCGGGGATCAATCGCACCTTGGCACCGCTTGAGGCGAGCTGCCGATGCATTTGCTTCAGTGTGCAGCCGGGCCCATCCTCTTCGCCACGGGCTTCAAATTGGTCGATGCCGGTGTATTCGACCTCGGGAGATCGACTCCGAGCAATGTCGATCAATCGGGCTGCCCGTCCTCCCGGGCCCATGCCAATTTCGAGAATCCTCCGGCATCGGTGGCGGCAGATCAGTTGGTAAAGGCACCGATCGGAGGCAGGACGCGATAGATAGGCAAGATAGAGATGTTTAATGCCCATCGCTGTCGGTCCGTCGCATTCGATAGATTCGGGATATATGGAACGTCATTGATGTTTTTCGGCCAGTTGGCCCTTCGGAATCGAGCCGAATTCTCGATGCGACCGCCGCGAACGTCGTCTGCTGTGTCGAAAAAGTAGGTGTACGCTATATTCTCGATATCCTTCGTCTGAAACGCGAAAAACGTCGCCATTCACGCGTTGGAAACAGCGGGAACTCTGATGTCGGGCCGCGGGTTCCCGTCGAGCGGATACCACCTTCCTAGGGACAACACGATGCGAACGATTTTGGTGACAGGCGGGGCCGGATTCATTGGAAGCTGCTTCGTACGGATGGCGGTCGGCGGCGAAGACCTTCGTGTGGTGAACTTGGACAAGCTGACCTACGCCGGAAATCTTGACTCACTCGAGTCCGTCGAAGGCAACGAGCGGCACGTGTTCGTGCATGGCGATATCGGCTGTCGCGAGACGGTCGATGCGCTGTTGGCCGAATACCGTCCCTGGGCAATTGTGAATTTTGCCGCCGAATCGCATGTCGATCGGTCGATCGATGGCCCGGCAGAGTTTGTCGAAACCAACATTGTGGGAACATTCCACCTGCTCGAAGCGGCCCGTCAACACTGGGGAAACCTGCCGACTGAGGAGCGAGACGCCTTCCGGTTTCTGCATGTCTCGACCGACGAAGTGTATGGCTCGCTCGGAGCCACCGGGCAATTCACAGAGACGACCCCCTATGCGCCGAACTCGCCTTACTCGGCATCAAAGGCGTCGGCCGATCATTTTGTGCGTGCCTATCACCACACCTACGGGCTGCCGACATTAACGACGAACTGCTCGAACAACTACGGTCCCTATCAGTTTCCAGAAAAGCTGGTTCCGTTGATGATTCTGAATGCCGTCGAGGGAAAGCCGCTACCGATTTACGGCGACGGTCAACAGATTCGCGACTGGCTGTTTGTCGACGACCATTGCAGGGCCATTCGCACGGTTCTCGATAAGGGGATGCCGGGCGAGGTGTACAACATCGGTGGCAATTCAGAACGGGCGAACCTCGATGTGGTTCATACAATCTGCGACACCATCGACCGCTTGCGTCCGGAGTTACCTCACACACCGTGCCGCTCGCTGAAAACTCGTGTCACCGATCGTCCTGGTCACGACCGCCGTTATGCGATCGACGCCTCGAAGATCAAGAATCAACTCGGTTGGCAGCCGCAAGAGAGCTTCGATTCCGGCATGCAACAGACCATCGACTGGTATCTGTCGAACCAGCGGTGGATCGAACGCGTCACCTCTGGCAGTTACCGCCGCGAACGCCTGGGGCTTTCGACCGACACGGCTTGAACATTCCGATGGCATGGTCGGTTTGACCGGCCTCTCGAACTGACCTTCACTTGAACGTTTTGAACCTCATGGCACCCGCTCAAATGCAACAGCAGCAAACAGTCAACAAAGGCATCGTGCTCGCGGGCGGGTCGGGGACTCGCCTGCATCCCGTCACCTTGGTAACGAGTAAGCAGTTGCTGCCAATCTACGATAAGCCGATGGTGTACTATCCGCTGTCGACGTTGATGTTGGCCGGCATCCGAGAGATTCTGTTGATCTCAACCCCCGAGGACATCGGTTCATTCGAGCGTTTACTGGGGGATGGAACATCGTTAGGCATCCGCATTCAATACGCGGTGCAGGCCAAGCCCGAGGGGCTCGCTCAAGCGTTCATCATCGGGCGGGAGTTTGTCGGTGACGACCACGTTGCACTCGTGCTGGGTGACAATATTTTCTACGGCCAAGGGTTCCAGAAAATGCTATCCCGCGCCGCATCGCACACCACTGGGGCGACCGTGTTCGCCTATGGTGTGAAAGACCCCCAGCGATACGGCGTGGTCGAGATGGATTCTAAAGGCAATGCCATCCGTTTAGAAGAAAAGCCAGCGGAGCCACGCTCGAATCTGGCCGTGACAGGGCTCTACTTCTACGACAATCAGGTGATCGAGATTGCCGCGAATTTGAAGCCCTCGCCCCGTGGTGAACTCGAAATCACTGATGTGAATCGTGAGTATCTGCGGCGGGAGCAACTTCGCGTCGAGCGATTCTCGCGAGGGTTCGCATGGCTCGACACGGGCACTCCCGAATCGTTGCTGCAGGCGGCCAATTTTATTGAAGCCCTTGAGCAGCGTCAGGGTCTCAAGGTCGCGTGCCTCGAAGAGATCGCCCACCACAAGGGGTTCATCACCGAAGATCAGCTTCGAACTCTGGCCACCGGCATGAAGAACAACTATGGCCAGTATCTGTTGGATCTTCTGGACAAGCCCGACTTGTTCGGCCACTAGCCTGGATTATTCATGAGCGATCTGCTGCGGAGCCCTAAGTCGGCCAGTTGCTTCGTCAAAGAACGACTTGTCTTTACTCACGTATTCACCAATACGCTGCGCAGCCAAGTCATCCTTTTCCTTGCATCTGA
>CAZNXE010000259.1:0-8455 GCA_964576465.1 uncultured Planctomycetaceae bacterium | reverse complement strand
CCGGAGTTTTCTCCTAAACGAAACACAACTTCGGCGTCCGTCGTAACGAGTTCTTCGGATAATTCGACGTCCGAGGTTTCGACAAGCAGATCGTCGTGATCGCCCGGCTCGCGGTTGTCGCTGCGAATCAACACCTTGCCCGGCATACTGGCCCCGATGAGCCGTCCGAACCGGGCACGACGCAGGTCCAACTCTTCGTCGAATTGCAACACCGCGCCATGTTCCGTCTCGATAACCACGGCGCGCCGAGTCCGCTCTTCGGGGCTCATGGCCGTGCCCGAGGGATAGAGAATCATCGTGAAGGGCGTCATCTCGATCAGCCCGTCACCTAGATTTTCGTAGCGATCGAACAGCAGCTTTCCGCGGCCGGTCTCGATGATTTTGGGATCTTCGAGCTCCCATGAGCCTTCGGGAAACAGTGGCTGCAACTCGGCAAGCTGCCGCGCACGAAGCGCCTTGATATCGATGGTGGCGAATTCGCTATCCCCGCTCCGGAAACGTCGGGCCGCCGGTTCGATCAGCGGGACGGCCAGAACACGATACGCGCCAAAGGCCGCGAGGACCAAAAGCAAACTCAACGTGGTGTTCTTAATTCGGCGAATCACGATTTAATGTGTTCCGTATCCATTTGGCACCGTCACAGGCGGAGCCAGTGGCCCCCAACCCCAAGACCTAAGATTGAAGTCGCACTAGGAATTGTTTTCAGTTTTGGAAGTTCTTCAGAATCTCCGTCCAGCGGCCTTGGTGCTTAAGGATCACTTCGATCGTCTCGCGAACGGCGCCGCGCCCTCCTTCGAGCTGCGTGACCAAGTCGGCAGCCTCGCGAACTTCGTCGCAAGCATCGGCCACCGCAACGCCAAGCCCGACGTAGTTCAGCACCGGCAAGTCTGGCAAATCATCACCGATGTACGCGACCTGCGCGGGTTTGAGTGACAGCGATTCGATGATCTCCCGGACGACTGGCAACTTGTCCTGGATACCCTGCCGCAAGAGATCGATATCCAATTCGACCGCACGACGCTCGACGATGCGTGAACTGCGTCCCGTGACCAAACCGAAGCGATTGCCGGAGCGTTGCCACAAGCGGATTCCCAGCCCGTCGCGAATGTTGAATACCTTGGTCTCCGTGCCCTGGTTGTCGAACACGACACCGCCATCGGTCAGCACGCCATCGACGTCGGACAGCAGCAACTCGATCGATTGGCAACGCGGTTCCAGATTCATACTACGCATTCCCAAGTTCGATGGGTCGGCCTGATCGGGGGTCAATTGAGTAGCTTATTAGCCAGCAGGCACCCGATTGTGCCGGTTACGTCGCGGTGGGGCTTCTCAACTAGTGGGCAATCAATTTGCTTCTTCGGACACAATTCCAACCACATCGGTGATATCAATCAGGCCAACGGGATAGCTCCTCGCATCGACGACGGGCAGTTCGCTTAGTTTTCGTTCGCGGAGAATATCCACCGCGTCGGATACCAACGAGCCGGTCGGCACGGTTCGCGGACGGGCGGTCATCACGCTTTGGATCGGTTGATCGAAGGCTTCATCGCTGCGAGCTTCAAACAGTCGGGCCAAGTCGCTATCGGTAAAAAGGCCCACCAAGCGGCCCTGTTGGTCGACCAGCAGGATCGCTCCGCTACGTCGACCCGGTTGGCTCAGTTCGACGAAGACTTCACGAACTGTCAGGTTTTCCTCGGCCACACGACACTGGTCCAAGGGCCGCATGAAGTCATCCACGGAGCTTAGTTTTCGCCCCAAACTTCCCCCGGGATGAAACAAGGCGAAGTCGTTGGAGTCGAACCCGCGACGGCGGCTAGTCACCAAGGCGAGTGCATCGCCCAGGGCGAGCATCGCTGTGGTACTCGTGCTGGGGGCCAACCCCAAGGCGCAGGCCTCGCGCAGCGGTCCCAATTCCAAGACCACGGTCGCTTCGCACCCCAGCGAACTTGTTGCGCGGCCGGTGACGGCAATGATTCGTACATCGATCCGCCTCAGTGCTGGCAGCAGTTGCAATACTTCCGCGGTTTCGCCGCTGTTGGATAGCAGCAAAACGACATCGTCGCAGTGTACCCGTCCCAAGTCACCATGGACCGCCTCGCTAGGATGCAGGAAGTGACTACGCGTTCCGGTCGAAGCCAGCGTGGCGGCAATCTTCTGACCAATGAGCCCCGCCTTGCCAATGCCCGAGACAATGACGCTCCCCTGGCAGGCGTAGAACAAATCGATGGCTCGAGAGAACTCGCTATCGAGGTGCTTGCCAAGTTGGGTTAACGCCTCGGCTTCGATGCGGATAATCTCTCGCGCATAACGAATTTGCTCAAACGGACTAAGATCCTCAAACCCAATGGCAGCAGTAGCGCTCATAATCGTTGTCATCCTTGACTGGCAGCTACCCGAAGGTCACACATCCCGCGCGTGACCTTCCTTGATACTCGCGCACAAGCGGGGGCGGATTGTAACGGGCGTGGCAGCAAGCGACAACGTGAACGCTGGGTGCTGCTTGATCTTGCTAGCAACACCAGCACGGTCGCACGATCAGATCTTCACGATGCGTCCGCTGGCGACCGATTGCGTTTGCCGATGACACAACAACAGCGCATCGCGGGCCAGCTCGCCACCCAGAATCTCCGAATCGCTACCACTGTTGATCGCGCGGCACACCTCGCGCAGTTCAGAAACGAATCCGGCGATGGAGTCTCCCTCGGACAGTTTCGGCTGCACGACCTTTCCGGCGGCGTTCAACACGGTGAGCGGGGTCGTTTCTACCGTGTTGTTGCTCATTACCGCCATCTTGAACAACAGCGTGGCCCGTTCGAGATGGATTTCAAACGCATGCATGAACGGGCGACCCTGCTGCTTGATCACGCCACACGACATGGCGATCGTGGGGCCATCGTCGCCGTAGAGCCATTGCGACTCCATATACTCCACCACATCGCCGTGCATCCGCCCCTGGGCGAACACGGCATTCGGCATTCCGCATAACATCCGCACGAAGTGGGCGTCGTGAATGTGCAAATCGACGATCGGCCCGCCAACGGTCTCCGGGTTGTAGAAATCCTTGATCCACTTCGGGTCGGAGATCACCCGTTTGAAATGTGCGCCAAGTAACCGGCCATATTTTTGCGAAACGATCGCCTTTCGCGCGAATTCGAATTCGGGGAAATAGGGTAGTACGTGGGCAATACACAGCTTTCGCTTTTTTCGATTCGCCTTCTTCACCATGCGATTTGCCGCGGCGGTCGTCAGGGCAATGGGCTTTTCGCAGACAACATGCTTTCCGGCGTCCAACGCGGCAACGACTGCGGCTTCGTGCAGTGAGGGGGGGAGACAAATATCGATCAAATCTAGGGTGGGGTCGGCGAGCATTTCATCCAACGTCTCGTAGCCACGAACCCCTCGCATGTCCATCTTCGTACCCGGCGGACCAAAGTTTCCCTGGATCCCGCGCCAGTCGCCGGCCCGCTTTTTTGCATCGCGCGAGCAGATTGCGGCCACTTTCGCCCCGCGCAATTGTCCATAGGCCAGATAGTGGATCATGCCCATGAACCCGATTCCGACGATTCCCACGTTAATCATGTTGTGCCTGATCCAATGCTTTTCGCTTGATTCTCGTCTAAGTGTCCAGCCCTGAGGCATGACACTGCCATTGACCAAAGGGACTAGGCTACCTCAGTCCTGGATGCGGTGAAAGCAAGCCGGGGCAAACCCTAGAAGGGTGGACTGGGCAAGCCAGAGAGCGTTGCGGCAGTCAAATCACCGGCAGCGAGCATCATTCGCCTTGGAAAGGGCCGGGTTGGCGGTCGTTTCGCCGCAAAACCTGATTTGTGGGGCATCTCACAGACTTGGGAATCCGAGTCTCCGATAATCGTGCTGAAGCTTGTGATCAGTTTGGCCGCCTGTGCCTCCTCATTCCACGGGGTGTGCGGCGGCAATTTCACTTCGGAGCAGACGACGACCGAAACCGAGTTGCTTTCATGGGGGCGGTTCGTCGCGCCACACCTCTTATCTTTTACGAGGAATTTGAGATGAAAAAGTTGATGTGTTGTGTTGGGTCGCTGGCGGTTGTGGTGGTCATTGCCAGTACGGCGAAGGCCGCCGAAACAGCCCTGGCGCTTGAGGGTTATTGCTCGGTCTGCATCGTCGAGGCGAACAAGTGGGTCAAAGGCAACCCAGAGTTCAGCACCACGTACGACGGGAAGCAATATAACTTCCCCAGCGACAAGCAGCTTCAAATGTTCGTGGCGAACCCTGCCAAGTATGTCCCGGCATTGGGTGGAGACTGCACGGTTTGCTTTGCCAACGCTGGCAAGCGCGGCCCGGGAAACATCCGTTTTTCCTCGCGACACAAGGGGCGGCTGTTCCTCTTTCCCAACGATGAGCTTCGCCAGGCTTTCAAAGCCGATCCGAAACAATTTGAAAACGTTGACCTGGCCGCCGATGGGAACTGTGTTGTTTGCCGCGTCGAAGCAGGCAAGGAAGTGCCGGGGAAGCCAGAGTTCACGGCCTTTCACAACGGAATGCGGTACCTGTTCCCCAGCGACAAACAACGGCAGATGTTCCTGGCGAGCCCAGCGAAGTACGTGAAAGAAACGGTCGAAAGCCTGTCGTCGCTTCAGACGACATCGAGTGAGGAAATCGTCTTCTCGGGCACCAGCAGCTGTGCCGCCTGCGATTACGGAGTCCATCCACTGAAGGCCTCGGACACCTTGGGGCTCGCGGTCGAGAGCAGCGACGGCACCGTGTACATCGTTGAAGACGCACACGAACTGTATCCCAAGATCTACGAAGATCGTTTCGACAAACTCAAACTTCAGGTCAGTGGCAAAGTGGTGAAGACCGACGGCAAGTTCGTGTGGGTCGAGTCGAGCGATCTGAAAGTCTTGTAAGAAATCGACCAGCAGACGCGTCACACAAATTGACCGGGATGACCTCGGTGTTTTCTCCACGAACCCGGGGATAAATATTCCATCGGTGTGACAGCGTCGGCTGTTCAACCGCACAGGATGTAAGGTCCTGGATCGGCAGCTTCGATTGGCGTTATACGTGCCTACGTCAAAGAAGCTGCCGATTTTTTCATGCGCGGTGCAGGCAGGCAGCCAAGAAGTGGGGCAAATTCTCGTGGATCGACGACCCTACGGGCCAGCCAGGGCGGCTGGCGATCTTCGATCATCTGCATCGGTAGCCGAATCGCCGGTCCTAAGCCAGTTGAAGCATCTCGGCCCGAGGGCGATACTGGGGGTTAACCTTAGTCGCCGGGCATCCATTGGATCCCTTTTCGTCGTATCCCGTGGTGTGGGCTTGGTGAACGTTTCTCCTGGATATCTGAATGTCTACCCCGGCTCCCCAGCAAGTGTCTTCAACCGATTCATGGTCGGCGGCACTCGACCAAGCGGTCGACGATTGCTTCGACGACATGGTCGCTGTCCGGCGACACCTCCATATCCATCCCGAACCCAGCGGACATGAACAGCGGACAATCGCCTATCTGACCGAGCGGCTTGTTGAAGCCGGATTCGATCCGCGACCGGTTTCCAGCAAACGAGGAACGCTGGTCGACAGTACCCAGCACGGTGCCGGGCCGCGTGTTGCCCTCAGGGCGGATGTCGATGCGCTCAAGATCGAGGACGCCAAACAGGTCGACTATCGCAGCCAGGTAACCGGCGTGATGCACGCCTGCGGCCATGATGCACATCCCGCGATGCTGCTGGGCGCGATTCGCGCTCTTTGCACGGCGGAAGCTGCCGGTAAGCTGCCATGGCCGGTTCGCTGGCGGGCTATCTTTCAACCGGCCGAAGAAACCCGGGTCGGTGCCAACGAGATGATTGCCGAAGGGGCCTTGGAGGGAATCAACGCCATTTTTGCGTTGCACGTCGATCCGTCGCGCGAAGTGGGCAAAATCGGCACCCGCGTCGGGGCGCTGACCTCGATTACCGATCAACTCGATATCGTGATCGCGGGGCGCGGCGGTCATGCTGCCCGGCCCCATGAATCGCAAGACCCGATTGCGGCGGCCGCGCAATTGATCACTTCCCTGTACTTGTTCGTGCCGCGGGCGACCGACAGCCATGATTCCGTGGTGGTTACCATCGGTCAAATCATCGCCGGCGAGAGTGCGAATGTGATTCCCGAAATGGTCGAGCTGCGAGGCACGCTACGGACGTTGAGCCATCGTGTACGGGAGCGGACGCAAAAGCACATCCGACAGCTCGCTCGCGGCTTGGCCGAATCATCAGGCACGAAGATTCGGGTCGCATTTGGCGACGGAACCGATTCGGTCGTCAACGATGCGGAGTTGACCGCTCTGGTCCGTCGAACGGCGAGTGAACTGCTGGGAGCGGCCAACGTCGAAGAAATTGATCGTCCCAGCATGGGTGCGGAGGATTTTGCTCAGTATCTATCTCACGTTCCCGGGATCATGTTTCGGCTCGGCGTCACGTCGCGAAATCTCGGCGGCCCGCCGCTGCACTCACCTCTGTTCGATATCGACGAACGTGCCCTCGCGGTGGGTGCGAAGCTCTTGGCCCGATCGACCGTATCCTGGTTCGACCCTGCACGGCATTAAAAACGGAAACAGCCATGACGACCGTCGCGTTTGAATCCAGCCCCGAAGCGACCTTGGGTGTCGAGCTTGAACTGGCATTGGTCGACGAACAGACCATGGGCCTCTCCAGTTCCATCGAGCAGGTGATCGCCGCCGTGCCCGAGAAGTTTCGTGGCAGTGTCAAGCCCGAACTGATGCAGTGTTACTTGGAAATCAACACAGGCATTTGCCACACGGTGGCCGAAGCCGAAAGGGATCTGCGAGAGAAAATCCTGTCCGTCGAATCGGTCGTCGATCAACTGGGGCTGCGATTGTATTGGACCGCCGCACACCCCTTCTCCCGCTGGCAAGATCAACTGGTTACGCGCGATGAGCGCTACGAGCGGCTGTTGGGAATCTTGCAAGACATGGGCCGCCAATTGGTTACGTTCGGTCTACACGTACATGTCGGAGTCGATTCTGGCGACAAAGCGGTGATGATTTGCGACCGCATGATGCGGCACTTACCGACCTTGTTGGCCGCAACTTGCAACAGCCCTTGGTGGAACAACCGAGTGACGGGCATCCGATCTCACCGCTCCAAGATTATGGAAGGCTTGCCGACCGCTGGGTTGCCCAGCCTGATGCGCAACTGGAGCGAATATGTCTGGCTGGTGAATCACTTGCTCGACACCGGCTTTATCAACTCCATTCGCGACATTTGGTGGGACGTCCGCCCGCATCATAACTTCGGTACCGTCGAGGTGAGAGTGTGCGATATGCCTGGCAATTTCACCGACACGATGACCATCGTGGCATTGATTCATTGTCTTGTGCGCGCCCTGTCAGACGATATCAACGAGGGAGCGTATCAACATGATTGCCACCCCATGATGGTCCGTCAGAACAAATGGCGGGCCGCCCGATATGGAATCGACGCGCAGTTGGTTGAGTCCTTCACACACGAGTTGAGTTCCGCCCGATCGGTCATTACGCAATTGGCCGAACGCCTGCAACCAACTGCCGAGCAACTGCAATGCACGGAGTACCTTGATCGGGTTGCTGACATGGCGCAAGCGCCCTGTTGGGCCGATCGACAGCTCTCGCTGTTGGACGAAACCCGCGACCCGGCTGCAGTCGTGCGCGCGATGACCGAACAATCGCGACTCTCAGCGCCGTTAGTGTGATCACCCGTGTTGTCGTCTTTCCGTGAATACGAAGTCTCCCTACTCGACTATAAAATGAGCATGTCGTGAAGATCCTCTTTTTGCATGGTATGGAAGCGCGCCCGGGCGGGTTTAAGCCGCAATTCCTCATACAGCATGGCTTCGACGTGCTGAATCCGCACCTACCCGACGAGAGTTGGGGCGACTCGGTCAGCATCGCGCAAAACGCGTTCGATCTCAATCGACCGCCAGTGGTGGTTGGGTCAAGTCGTGGAGCTGCCGTGGCGATGGCGATCGATTCCGCTGATGCCCGGCTTGTACTGATCGCCCCAGCGTGGCGATTATGCGGCATCGACCCTGTCGTGAAGCCTGCGACCACTATTTTGCATTCGCCCGACGACGAACTGATCTCCTTGGATGACAGCCGGCACTTGGTCGAGATAAACCAACTCTCACACAATGCGCTTCGCGAAGTTGGTGAGAGTCATCGCATGAACGACGATGAAGCGCTGGCTGCCCTACTCCTCGCCGTGCAAGGGAACTTGCGCATCGCCGAGGGTACATGAGATGGATGCTCAGCACCGGACAAGCACACAGACCTTTGGTCAGCGGCGGTTCGTGCCAGTCAGACTTCCAGCCGCCAACCGTCGGGGAGTTCGGTCTCGCGGGTGATGACAACGATACCGTCGCGGATGACGGCCTGTGGAGTCTCCTCGGTGTTTTCGACACCGTCGGGATTGGTAATTTGAACGCCGCGTCCGATGCG
>CAZNXE010000258.1:0-8465 GCA_964576465.1 uncultured Planctomycetaceae bacterium | reverse complement strand
CCAGCCAAGTTCCGGCTTCGCGGAGAATGGGTGAAAGACGATCGGTCTTCGCCGCCGGCTCCTCAACCCATTCCGGACGGCGGAACCAAGGCGCCGGATCAACTTGGTCGGAACCCTCAAGTGATTCGACCACCGGCTTGGTTTGGGCGGCGAGAGCCTTCGTTGGTTCCCCCGACACGTCGGGCGTTGTTTTTCGAGCCACATTCAACGTGCGACCGAAGCGGCGTCGCTCGAACGGATAGGCTGGTAGCGAGACGCGCCGACGTTGATAGCCACGGTCGAACGCTTCCCAATCGATACGGACACCGCGAACTTCGAGTTGGGCAAGTGCCGCGGTGAGCCCCTGCCAGGCATCGCTACCCGGGAGCATTGAGGAGAGCAGCAATGGCGAATCACTCATCGCGTCGTCGGGCAACGATTGCGTCGCCAGATTCGTGAGCGTTCGCCCCGGCCCGATTTCCAGAAAGGTATTGATGCCGGAATCGAGTAGCGTTTGTACGCCCGTGGAAAATCGAACCGGCTGGCGCGCGTGCTGACGCCAATATCCTGCATCGGGAACCACATCGCCAGGAAAGTATTCGCCCGTCACATTGGAGACCATGGCGATTTGGGGCTTCTCGAACCGCGTTCGTTGCAGTTCGGCCTCCCACGGCGGTAGCATGGGGTCGATCAAGTGCGAGTGAAACGCATGTGAGACCGGGAGACGTTGCCCTTCGATTCCCTCGGCAGCTAGCCGGTCCACCAGTCGATCGACCGCTGCGGCGTCGCCCGAGACAACCGTATTGCGAGGACTGTTGATTGCCGCGATGGCCAGCACGGTTGTCTCGCCAAGCCGCTGGAGCCACGCATCCACCTCTTGATGCGGAGCAAAAACAGCGGCCATGGCACCGCCCGCGGGAAGCGCGCCCATCAGACGACCGCGCCGCGCGACAAGACGCAACGCCTCTTCCAATGAAACGACATCCGCCACGCACGCAGCGACCCATTCGCCAACGCTGTGCCCCATCACGGCGACCGGTTCGATTCCCCAATCGTGCCACAGTTGAAACAATGCGTATTCAAAACAGAACAGCGCCGGCTGCGCGTACTGTGTCTGCTGCAACACCGCCTGATTCGAACTCGAACCCAACAGGAGGTCGCCAAGAGGTACGTCAAGTTCACTCTTCAGAAGTTCGGCACAACGATCGATCGCCTGCCGAAAGACCGGCTGTGTGTCGTACAACCGCCGTGGTGCATCGGAGAACACGGCGCCTTGCCCTGAAAACAACATCGCCACTTTCGCCTGTTTGGCGCTTTGAACGTCTCCTTGGAAAACATGGCGTCCACGCCGCACATCACCGCCACGGGCTTCGGTAAGCCCTGCCCTCATGTCGGCAACGTTTGAAGCACACACCGCCACGCGATGGGCCAGATGCGGCCGACCGGTGTTCGCCGTATAGCAAACATCAGCCAACTCACGATCATCCCGCGTGGCAAGATCATCGGCAAAGCGCTCGACCAGCGCCGCAAGTGCCGGCTCGGTTCGCGCCGACAGCGTCAACACATGACCAGGCCGCTCGATCGAACTGGCTGGCTGCGATTCCGCCGGGGCTTCTTCCAACACGACATGAGCGTTGGTGCCACTGATGCCAAAAGCACTCACGGCACCACGTCGCGGTGTGCCCTCGCTTCGCCATGCAACGAGACGATCGCCCAACACCAGCGGCGACTGCTCGAAGTTGATGTGTCGATTCGGCGCCACGAGATGCAGGCTTGGCGGCAGAAGTTCATGCTTGAGGCACAACAGAACCTTGACCAAGGAGGCCATTCCCGCCGCCGGTTCAAGGTGACCGATGTTGCTCTTCACCGAACCGATTCGGCAAAACTGGCGTCGCTCGGTATGCCGGCGAAAGGCTTCGCTGAGCCCTCGCACTTCGATCGGGTCGCCCAAAGCCGTGCCCGTGCCATGTGCTTCGACATAGCCGAGCGTTACCGGGTCGATCGCCGCATCGCGCCACGCGGCAAGGATCACATCGCGCTGCGCTGCCGGATTGGGGGCCGTCAAACCGTTGGACCGTCCGTCGTTGTTGATTGCGGTGCCCTTGATTACGGCATGAATCGTATCGCCAGCCTGCACCGCCTCGGCCAGTGGCCGCAACAACACGGCCCCCACACCCTCGCCAGGCACAAAGCCGTCGGCCCGTTCGTCGAACGCTTTGCAGCGACGGTCGCCAGCCAGCGCCCCCATCTGCTCGAAGGCGGCGAAGTTTAGCGGCTGCTGATTCAGGTGAACTCCGCCGGCCAGCGCGAAGCGACACTCGCCGCGCCGCAAACTTTGCACGGCCAAGTGCAATGCCACCAGCGAAGACGAACAGGCCGTGTCGACCGTGAGGCACGGGCCTTTCAAATCGAGGAAATAACAAACCCGGCTGGCCAACACCGAGGGCGTGATACCGGTGGCCCAATGTTCGTCAACTTCGGCCGCCGCGGTGCCCAACAACAACTGCGCCCCGGCGCCGACGAAAACTCCCGTCGACTCGCGACTTAACTGACCGCCTGCGTAACCTGCCTGTTCAATGGCCAAGTAGGCCGTTTCCAAGAACAAGGCCTGCCGCGGCTCCATCCGGTCAGCTTCGGCTGGCGAAATACGAAAGAACAGCGAATCAAACCGATCGATCTCGTTTAAGTATCCGCCCAGTTGCGAAGGCTGATCGCCCGCGTCGTCGCCCCGTCGCGAAGAGGGCATCGGCCCAATGCTGTCCGCTCCACGGCAAAGCTGCTGCCAAAACACCTCGGCCGTTTCGGCCCCCGGCACGCGTAGTGCGTACCCAACAATCGCAATGTCGTCACTCCGCACGTCTCCCGTTTGCGCGACGCTTGCGTGAGTTCGCGTCGGTTCACGAGTCACCTCCGCGGTTTTCTCCCTGACACCATGAGTGACTTCCGTATCGTCGCTTTTCGGCTGGGATTGATCATCCGGTGCATGAATGCGGCCTTCGCTCTCGCCACCTTCCTCATCGGTACGAGCAATCGAAGTGCGGGCTATCGGCGTGAACTTCAGACCGGTGACCTCAGCCGAATGTCGGGCCAGGGCTTGTCGTACGGCGTCGGGATGACTCTCAACCAAATGGGCCGCCAACTCCGGCACGGTCGGAAATTCAAACAACGTCGGCGGGCCCAGCGAATCGATGCCGAACTGCTGCTTCAATTCGCCAACAGCCTCCAAAGCCAACAATGAATCAACGCCAACCTCTTGAAACGTCGCTTCGGCGTCCAGCGATTCACCCGGCATGCGCAAGACACGCGCGAACATCTCGCGCACCAGTGACTCGGCTCGCTGCAACAGATCGGAATGCCCCACCACGGGAGGTTGCGGTTCCAAGGCGGCCTGCGTCGTTGACGATTCTTCTTGGCAAGATTCCACAGCGACTTGCTGATCTGCCGCGATCGACGCATCATCACCACGAGCAGATCGATCCGATTTTTCCGAAGCCTGCGCGACGAGCAGCGTGTGCCCAAGATCGTGTTGCAGCATCTGCACATCGGGCAGGGCAAGCGTGCGGATAAAACCGTGATCGCGAAGCTGCGCGGTCCAGTCTTCTACCGAAAGCAGTGGCGAAGTCTTTCGCAACGTGCGGTCGGCGAACCGCCACCAGCCTTCGGTCAAGCCAAAGGTCAGCGTTCCGAAACGGCCGGGGGCCGTTGTCTCCACCAGGATCAACAATCCACCAGGTTTGAGCAACGACCGGACGTGCCGCAACGTTTCGTCGATCCGTCGCGTGGCATGCAAGACATTAGCGGCAACGACCAAATCGTAATGCCCCAACTCGAATCCCTGAGAATCCGCGCTACGCTCGACGTCGAACACCTGGTAGTTAATGAAGCGGTGTGCGGCGAATTTGGATTCGGCACGCCTTAAGAACGCCGGCGAAATATCGGTGTAGCAATACTCACATCGTTCGGCATCCAGTGTCGGTAGAATCTCCGCACTCGTAGCGCCCGTGCCCGCGCCAATTTCCAGCACCCGCAACGGAGCGTCGCCCGTTGATGAACGATTCAGCGCGGCGGTGACGTTCCCCGCCAATTGATTCATATAAACGGCCGTCGGCGTCCCTTCATACACGCGTGCCGTCTCGTTGATCGAGCCGCCGGGAAACAGTAACTCAACCGGATCTTGCCGGCCACGCAACACGTCGGCCAACCGCTCTCCACAGCGCATCAACAGTTGCAGCATATCGAGGGCCTGCGGATAGCGATCCCTTATCTGTTGCGCAAGGCCTACCGAATCTTGTTCGTGCCAATCTGCCGCGACCACAAAACGGTCGTCGCCTTTTGCGATCAAGTAGCTATCTTCGATCAAGATTCTCGCGAATTCCGCGAACACCTCGCGCTGTGCGCGAACAACGCCCGCCTTCTCGGCCATCTCCGCGAAACTCCGTGACGGATTCCCCTGCGTGAGCAGTTCCAGTTCACCAAACGCCTGCACGACATAGCTGGCGCACAAGGGGTCCAGCAATTCGTCCAAACCACGGTAGGGTTCTATCCGCTGCCGCAGCGGTTCGAGCAACTCACAAGCGGCGCTGAACGATGCGTTACGCACACGGCCCCAACAACGCGTCGAGGAAGATTGCCCGATGGCGAACGTTTCCGAATCAAGACTTGCGATCGCGAACTGCGGCTTTGTCAGCGTCAGTGCCGTTTCAAACGCCACCCGACCTTCTGCATTGCTGATTCGTCCCACACCCTTCTGCGCGAGCGATTGGCGATATCGCGGTTGCGCGACGACACCCGTATCACTCCAGAAACCCCAGTTGATCGCCGTCGCACAGAACCCTCGACCCCGTCGGTCATGTGCCACTGCATCTTGAAATAGATTGGCCGCCGCATGATTCGTTTGCCCTGGTCCCGTCAACACCGACGCCATGCTCGAACACAACACGAAGAAATCGAGCGGCTCGTTGAGAAACAGTTCATCAAGTACCCAGGTGCCCTGCACTTTGGCCCGTAGCACTTCGTCGAGCGTCTCGGTGTCCAGCATCGGCAAACTGCGGTCTCGTAACACGCCGGCACAGTGGATCAAGCCATGAATCGCACCGAAGCGGCGCCGTGCCTCCGCCACAACGTCGCGCATCGCGTCATGATCCGCCACGTCGGCTGCCAACGACAACACTTCAGCACCGGCCGCTTCCAACGATCGAACCGCCTCACGACGCAAACGAAGCTTCTCCGCATCCTGGGGTTCCACGTCTTGCGCAGAACTGCCGGCCGCCGAATCGATCGACGAACGATTCACAAGCACCAGCTTCGTATCGCCCCACGTTGCCAAATATCGGGCTAGCTCCAGACCCACGCCACCATGTCCACCCACAATCAGATACACGCCGCCCTTTCGGCGAGGCAGCGAACAACGTGCTTCGGCTTCAAAGTCCAACCTGGCAAGCTGTGGGGTAAATCGCTGGCCGTTGCGGTAGGCAACTTCGTTTGTCCCCGACGTCGATTGAATTTCCGCCAGCAACATCGTGGCAATTGAACTCGCCGATTCGCTGCCGTCGAAGTCGACACTACGTGACTCCACGTGCGATAGTTCCAAAGGTGCCACACGCGCGAAAGCCCGTGCCGACGCATGCCACGGTGCCATCCGTCCCGGGTTATCGCCAACTGCTTGCCCATCGGTCGACACGACCCACAACTCGACTTCGTTTTGGTCCGCCTCGGCAAGTGCCTGCGTCACATACAGCAAGCTGTGAAGGTGCTGGGGCATGCACCGGCTCAATGTCGCATGGTCTGGTCGCGCAATCTCGCCAAGCTCGCAATTCCACAAATGCACAACACCAGCCAGCGGCCCGTGATCGTGCCGCACGTCGCGCAACAGCTTGTTAAAGTCGGCAGCGTTGCCCGGATCGACTTCATAACGCACATCCGTCTCACGTCGATAGCGTTCGCCAATGCGCACACGAACCGCCGCCTGACCTTCTTCGGCCAGCGCCTCGATGAACCCCTCTCCGATTCCGTCACCGTCAGCCAGCACAATCCACGCGCCGCTTGGCATCATACGCGTGGCATTCGCATGATCTTCCAGCCAGATGGCCTCGCAGAACCAATCAACAGTGGCAGCTTCAGGAGCATGCAGCGACTCGCCTTCACCGCTCGCTACTTCCAATGTCTCGTTGCTGTCTTCCCGAGGAATCTGTGTGATTGAGTCTTCGGCATCCCCTCGCAAAATGTCGTCGGGCACCGTCGGACACGGCCCCAACTCCAAACCCCGCAGCTCGACCAAGACCTCCCCATCGAGGTTCGCAAAAACGATGTCGCCGACCGACTCATTCTCACTCGACGTGACTCGGGCAAAGCAACGCACATCGACCGGCAATCGCCGGTGTACGACAGCGTTTTCCAACCGCACCGGCCAAAGCGCATCCGCACATACGACTTCGCCCGAGCGGCTTGCCAACGCCGCCCGCAAGACGTTCATCGCCCCCTGCAACATCGCTGGCGGGAGCATCCATACATCGCTGGCATCTTCGTCGAGAGACGATAGCCGCCCCACCGCCTCGCCGTCACCAACGACCAAATCCCTCAACGTACGATAGATGCCAGCTTCCGCGATGCCTTGCGTTTGTAGCGTTGCGTAGAAAGAATCGGAATCAATGCTTCGAGTGCAACGCCGCGTGAGGGTATCGACATCAATTCCCTCAGCCAACGCCACGCCCGTCAGTTCCAAACGACCTCGCGCCTGAGGCTTCCAAGTGCCGCGGTTTCCCTGTGGATCGAGCCCCGCTGCCATAGACAAGAACCGGTATCCCTCGGGGCCCTCTTCGACAACCTGTCGCGTCAACAACGCCCCGCCACTAGAGACAAAAACCGGCTCGAACCAAGTAAAGCCAAAGAGACGTACCGCTTGCGCCGCCGCTTCGGGAAGCTCGCCAACCGCGGCACAAGCGATCTCCAGGTAAGCCAAACCCGGAAGATTCGCCGCACCAGCCAGTCGATGCTGAGCCAGCAGCAGTTCAGAATCCTCTTGAAAGCGCTTTTGATAAGCAGGCATGAAGCGATCGTCCCTTATTGAAGACCGAGCTGGCTTTCCAACTCAGCAATCGAGGGACTCCATTCGTCTGCGAGACGCTCTCCGAGCAGAGGATGATGAGATGAGTCAAGCGATTCAGCTCCGGACCCAACCGACAAACTTGCAACCGTTTGTCGTGGGTCGGTGCCGCCGATCCATTCTTGCGACACATCGGGCCAGAAACGCTGGCGTTGGAACGGATAGACCGGAAGCGGTACACGTCGGGGATTGCACCCCTGATACACCGCCTGCCAATCGACCGCCGCACTCCCTAAGTATAACCTGCCGAGTGCCTTAAGTAAGCCTGCCCATCCCGCTTCCTTACCCGAATTAAGCGAAATCCATCGCGGCGATTTTGGGGCATTCCCGTCGCTTTTTGGCCGCAAAAAGCCGTTGCTCGACCCGATTTCAACGACCGTAGCGATTGCCCGGTCGGAAAGCTCCCTTTGCAAGGCATCGATCCTCAACGAACCACCGGTTCCATGGTTCCAAGGCCCACCGTCGCGGAGATGCTCTTGACCAATCCAGCCCCCCACAATGGAGGATAGCCATGCAATCGTTGGCCGGTTGATTCTGCTTTCAACCGGCTTCAGCGCGTCGATCTCAGAATTCGGCCACCTGCCAGAGAGTTGTCGCAACGCCATCCCTTCTCGTTGCAGAGCCGCCGCCAACCACGTTAGCTCTTCAGTCTCGCCAGCGATGATCGACCGCGATGTACCGTCGGTTGCAACCAACTGCACGCCCGGTGCGCACTCGCCAATCATCTTCTTCACGCGCGTTTCATCGGCGAATACCTCGATGAGTCGCCAGCCACCACTGCTGAGCCGCTCGGCATGTCGCACCACCAAGTCGAACATCGTTTCCCGGTCGATCGCCCCCGCCACATGGGCGGCCACATACTCGCCAACACCATAACCCAGCACCGCCTGCGGCGAACCAACATAGCTACGTAGAGCGTCGGCCAGGGCAAGCTGACCTGCTGTTTGTACGATCAGCCGCTTCCGCGAGTCCTTCAACCCACTTTCCCCACCGCCCGGCTGTTGCATCAACGTCTTCAAGGAATGCCCGAGAACTTTGCCAACGATCGCCTCGCTATGCTCCACACTCGCCTTCAGTGCATCGTTTGCCGCGAAGAAACAATCTGAAATGCCGGGCCACGACATGTCCTCGCCTGCAAAACACCACGCCGGTTTCGACGTCGCTCGTCGAGAGACCTTGCCACTTTCCACGTCAGGCGAGGCTCCCTCGTCGACCCATTGTTGTAGTTGCCGCTGAAGCTCCTTAATGTTCGTCGCCGTAGTGAAAAGTCGGTGCCCATGCACTGCTCGACCACAATTCGCCGTGTAGCACACGTCCCGCAAGCAAAGCTCCGGGTGCGTGTCGAGGTGGGTGAGGTAGGCGGTGGTGAGTTGGGTTAGGGCTG
>CAZNXE010000257.1:5518-8497 GCA_964576465.1 uncultured Planctomycetaceae bacterium | reverse complement strand
CTTCGATCATTTTGAGCACCACCTGTCGCAGTACGCTGGCTTGTGAATTGGCCGGTTCTCTTTCCAGCCAGGCGTCGAGGCGTGCGCAGGCCAGCTTGAATTCGCCGGCTGCCAAGAACGCCTCGGCTTCGGTCAACACGGCCTTGACCAACTCCTGACGTAACAAGTCGACCTGTTTGTCTTCTGTTCGTAGACGCATGGCCGTTTCCAAATCCTTCCAGGCAGCCGACGTTTCGCCTTGTGCCACTCGCGCCCGTCCACGTTTGGCGAGCTGTCCGACGACACGGCCCAAGAGTCGCTTTGCCGGCAGATACTGCTGAAGCTCGTCGTCGCTTACCAGTTCTCCCGCCTCGTCCAGAAGACCGTCTTTAAGGGCCTCCTCGGCTTCGCGAAGTTTGAGTCGCCAGGGCTGGAACATGCCCGAGTCTCCAAGAGTTCGCCGCACGTTCAACAAACCGTGCGGCACACCGTTTACCATGGCCGAGCCGGCCGGTTTCGGTCGGCCCGATCACTGCGAGTCCTTCGCGAGTGACAAACCATGGCATCGTTCTTGTAAGAGCAGCCCGCGTCTCGCACAAGAAAAATCACATTGCCAACCCGTCTTAGTCTACACGACGGTCCATCTTCGTATCCGGCGGGCGACCACATCGGCTCGCCCGCCGGGTCGCACTTAGTTCACGTCGATGGTCGAATTGTCGGCAACCGTATCGCGCGGTCCGTCGAAGTAGGAGGTAACCTCTTCGACGATGTTCTCGGGAGCCGGTTCGGACAACGGGATCTGACCTGAATACTCGATCTCGACGTCGTGCAGTTTGCGATCCACTTCGAGCCGCGTCTGCAAGTCGGCAACCAACTTCTTCACTCGGCTCAGGTGACTGTCGTCGTATTGATATTGGCAAGTGGTGTTGGCCGCGAGAACCATCTTGCGTTGCGCCTCGATGTTCTCGATCTCCACTTCCAATTGTCGCTTGGCCACACGCATTCCTTCGAGATTGTCGCGAGCAGCTTGCAGGCTCTGATTTCTCGCCTCGCTGATGCTCTTCAGGCTTACCAGAGTTGCATCCTTGGTCTTGAACCGCTTGAAACGGTTGGCCAAGTCGGTGCGGACTTGGTTGGCCGTGTACGAATGGCCTGCGTACTGGAATGCTCCGTCACCCGATTGCAGGTCGGTCTTCAGACGCATGATATGGACTTGTTGCGTGTCGAGGCTCTTCCGCAAGGCGGCAACCTCACGACCAAGCCGCTCGACTTCAACTTCTTCCTTGGCGATCACGTGCATTTGCTGGCGGATCTCTGGAGTCAGGTCGCGAATCATCTTTCGCGCCCGCTCAATTTCAAACTCCATCGGCACCGTGTCGCGCACCGAGTCCTTGACCCAACCCACCGTGGTCCCGACATAACTAAACGCATCGCGCCCGAAGAAAAAACCGGCCAACATTGCAGCCGAGACTCCACCAATCAGCAATTTCTTGATCATCGTAGGTTCCCCTTTCCGGATGAACCGCCCCAAACTTGTGTTTCGTTGCCAATACCCAGCGGCAAACCCGGGTCATGCCGCCAACAGGAGTAAGTCGCGTCGGGGGGCTATTTCTTTGGAAGAATCTCAAAGATTCTCTGTTGAAAACCTTTTACGGCCCGACCGGGGGGGATGCGAAGAGAGTCTTGGAGAACAATGTACGTGTCCAGGAGCGGTCGGAGGCCATCTCGTGCGTTCTCTAGCAACTCTTATCAAAGAGGGCGTCAGTCCACGCTGGAAACGGTCTTTGGTCGACCCGGATTTGCTTCGGCAGTATTGCTTCGGCCATCTTCCACGTCGTCGCCGCGGGCCTCTAGTCGCTCTAGCGCGGGATCTTTGGTGTGGCCCTGCACCATCATCATTCCGATCGCCGTCAGCACGCAGCCGACGAACATGGCGATGCTTGCCTTCTCGCCAAAGAGCACGACTCCCGTGATTGCCGCCATCGCCACCTGCGAGGAGTTCAAGATATTCAAATGCAGGATGGTGATACGCTGCAAGGCATAGCCAAGCGCGAAAAACGCCACGGCATTGAACACGCCGGCGCCAATCATGGCGAACCATTGGTCGGCAGTGGTCGCCGCGGCACCCTCCCAGCCAATGCGAGCCATCGTCAGCAGCCCATGCAGAACTACCCCGGTCGTGCTGATGACCATTAGCGTTGTGGCCACGGGGATCGTTCCCAGGGCCATTGCACGGATATAGGTCGTGTTCACGGCATACGCAAAGCCCGCTAAACAGGCGGCGAACACTCCCATCAGAATCGCGGGCGTTGCCATCGAAGACGCGGAAACCACCCTTTGATCGGGTGCGGCTCCCACACTGAGAACCCCAACTGCGGTGACTAGAACCGCGATCGCGATCGCAGAGCGAACCGTGATTGGCTCTGAAAGCCAGAAGCGACCAAGCAGCGCTCCGCCCACGATAATCGTGCCGAAGGACAATGGGACGGCCAGCGCCAGGCCGATTTGTCCTAGCGACCATTGAAAGGCGATGTTGCCCGCCAATTGAACGAAAATGGCCAGACCGATCAGGGGCCGCATCAATCCCGGCGGCGGCATCATTCGCTCGCCACGCCGCATGCCAAGCAGCACTAGCCACCAACCAACCGCGGCGGCAGGCACAGCTTTCGTGCAGGAGACCCACGCCGGATCGCATTCGATGGCGACGTGTCGCAGAAAGACATTCGCAACGGTGTAGGCAACCGCTGATACCACGCCCAAGAATGCGCCTAAACGCAATGCATGTTGGGTGGTATAGGGAGAATCGAGATGGTCGCTAGGAGTCGTCACGGGCGGCATTTTAAGGCGAGGACTGCCGCACGGCGACCCCCTCGCATCATGCATATCGTGGTGAATTCCCCTTTTCGGCTTCAGGGTTGCCATGCTCGGTGTGTCTTGGGTATTGCTAGGGAGTCAGGTTGGTGGTGTTTCTTCCATTGCTCGAAGGCCGGTTCAAATACG
>CAZNXE010000257.1:0-5503 GCA_964576465.1 uncultured Planctomycetaceae bacterium | reverse complement strand
ACTCTCGCGCCACCTTGAGGGGGTCGACGTCAAAATCAAGTACGTCCGATCCCTGAGTAAGATCCAAGCGTTTCCGCACGAGCTTGTCTTCCGCGATTAGCAACTCTCGCAAGGTTACGGGACATTCGTCCAACTCGCTCAAGCGTACCGGTCTTTCGTTTCCCTCCTGTTCACTGACGAGTAAACATACACTTGGACCGATCTCTGGAACACTACGATCGATGGGTGAGAAGAAGTGGTGACCAAAGAAAAAGCAATACTGAATCCGCTCTTGTCCTCGTCGAAAATTGAGCCAAAAGAACCACGTCTTTGCTGCGTGTCCACCAGATCGTAGCGTTTCCCAAGTCGATTGCTCGATGAAACCAAACGAATGCACTTGCACTTCAATGGTTCCGTCCGATGCGTCGGTTACCTGAGTAGCACAGCGCTCGAATGCGTCTCGTAACTGATCCATTTTCCGAACCCACCGCAGATATTCAAGTTTACGGCTTTCATCAAGTCGCGCGTTGGACTCCCCAACGATTTCTGCGGCCCAATCCTTGAGTTCGTCGGTTTCGCGTTGTGCGTTTACGTATATTTGAAACGTATTACTTAGCGAACGCGCGACAAGTTGTGTGAGGGGATTAAAATCGCCATCGTCCGCAGCCCCAAGGGCCGAGTAATACTCGTCTCGATCTTGTTGTCGAATCACGGCCGCAGTGAGCCTGCGGCCGAAGAGAATCAGATCCTGCCAAAGTCGAGCCATACGTCCGTTTCCGTCAAGAAACGGGTGGATACGTGCGATTGCCCAATGGACCCACGTTGCCAGTTGGATTGGTTCAACGTCAGTCGCACCTTTCAATGTGCCAAAGAACTGCTGAAGAAGCGCATCCAGTTCTGATGAATCCGGTGGTTGGTACTTTGCACCAAGGATCATAACGCGATCAGAACGAATCGCTCCGGCCGCATGGTCTTCAATGTCGGTGAGTAGCGTTCTATGCAAATCCGTGAATCGGGAGACGTCGGTCCACGACGCTTGATCTTCAACCATTTGTTCGACCTCGGAAATCGCTTTTCCAAGGTTAATTGCCTCGGTTGCATCACGTTTCCGACCGACATCGATGATCTTGCCAGCCTGCAAGACACTTCTTGTCTCACGCAGCGTCAGAGTATTCCCCTCAATGGCATTGCTGTTGTAAACTCGTTCGCCAAGAAGCTCCTTCTGGATATTGTCAATTACTTCTTCCGATAGAGGGCGACGCTCATTGACCTGATTTGCAAGACTTGTCGCGTCCAAGATCAATTCCTCAGTCACATGATTGAGCAGAATGTCACTCGGTAGAGGAATGTCCATAAATATTTGTCCTCGTGAATTGAAAAGAGGCACGACGGTCCTTCCAGGAACAATTTACCGCCTGAGTCGACCTCGTCCAGATGATTGCCATCGAAGGGAACTGCAATCCTTGCCCTTCTGCTTCACATTCAGCCATTGTTCGCTCAAAGCCAGGGCATCTATTGCGATAGCCCTCCAAGAATACGTTCGCGGCTACCGCAATCAGGGGGGAGATCAGAACCATCTCTTTGAAATACGGTGTCTTGAGCGAATGCGAGATCGCGACCATTTTCGAGCATAATCCATGCGCATTCTAAACTTGTCCCGTCAATCAATGCACTCTCTACGCCTCAGTGGCTTAATGGCCTAACGCCGCTGTACAGTTCCACGATCGAGAGTATCATCGTGAACGTCGAGAAAGGTCGTTCACCTGCGGTACGCATCCTTCCCATGGGCTAAGCATGAAAAAGACGATCAAGCCGGAAAACGACCCCGTCGAGGCCAACGGAAGTCCCGTCTGTCACGAGGCGCTTACGGTTGCCCAACACATTCTCGATCAACAACAATCGCACCCCGATGCCTCGGGGAGTTTCTCATGGCTGCTGTGTGGCATCACGTTGGCGACCAACATGATCGCCGCGCAAGTGCGCCGGGCAGGATTGTCGAACGTGCTTGGTGCCACGGGTACGACAAACGTACAGGGCGAAATGGTTCAAAAGCTCGACACCTATGCCAACACCGCGTTGTTCGAGTGCTTGGGCAATCGCGAAAACGTGGGCGTTCTGGCATCGGAGGAGAATGAAAAGCCGAGCGTTGTGTTCAGCAATGCCGACGCGGGCGAATACGTGGTCATCTTCGACCCCTTGGATGGTTCGGGCAACATCGACTTGAACGTCAGCGTGGGGACGATCTTCTCGATCTTTCGCCGCGACATGTCCAATACAGAAAATCCCGCGAACGATGTGCTACAAGCGGGTGACAAACAAGTTGCCGCTGGCTACGTGCTGTATGGGTCGTCAACGATGCTCGTCTACACCACGGGCAACGGCGTCTATGGCTTCACGCTCGACCCCATGATCGGCGCTTATGTGCTCAGCCACAATAATATCAAGATGCCCGATCGCGGGAATTTGTATTCGGTGAACGAAGCCAATGCCGACAGCTTCCCTGAGTATGTGCGGCGGTTTCTCCACTGGCTGAAGTCTGGTGAAGACGGCACGCATTATTCATCGAGATACATCGGTTCGTTGGTCGCCGATTTTCACCGCACGTTGCTCAAGGGTGGCATCTTTCTGTATCCCCCCACGGCCAAAAACCAGAACGGGAAACTGCGGTTACTCTACGAGGCCAACCCAATTGCTTTTCTCGCGGAACAGGCCGGTGGCATGGCGAGCGATGGATTCCAGCGGATCATGGAGATCGAACCGCACACACTGCACCAGCGAGTTCCCTTTGTGGTCGGCAGCCGCTATGAAGTCGAACGGCTTCATGCCTTCGCCAAGAAACACGCTCCGACCCAATAAGCAACGTCTGGTGTCCTAAACGACCCAATTCGTGCGATTGTCGCCCAAGGGGCGACCTTCTATACTCCGGGCGATTCGGTTGCCCCCCCTCCTGCGACGTTGGTCCGATGTACATCAATGCCCGATCCTTCCCAATTCATTAAGGCGTCCGCCGCTCAGCCTCCGTTCTTCGTGGGGGTCGATTTGGGGGGGACGAACGTCAAGATCGGGGTTGTCGACGACCAGGGACGCACTATCGGCTGGTTGACCGAACCAACCAATGCCGAGCAGGGCCCTGAAAACGGTGCTCAGCGAATGGGGGAGGCTGTGCGCCGCGCCATCTCCGATGCTGGGATACAGCCGGAGGATGTGGCTCGCGTCGGGCTGGGCTCACCGGGCACCATGGATGTCCCGGCAGGCATGCTCATTCGCCCCCACAATCTGCCAGGTTGGTTCAATTTCCCGATCCGCGACCGCGTGAGCCACCATTGCGGGTTGGGAGTTACGTTTACCAATGATGCCAACGCCGCGGCCAATGGCGAGTTTTGGGTCGGAGCCGGTTCCTCGATGCACAGCATGGTGATGCTGACCTTGGGCACCGGAATCGGCTGTGGCATCATCATCGGCGACTTGAGCATCGAGGGCGAAAACAGCCACGGGGCCGAGTGCGGCCACATTATCATCAACACGGCCAAAGATGCTCGCATGTGTGGCTGCGGACAGCCGGGACATCTCGAGGCCTATTGCGGTGCTCCGCACGTGGTGAGCCGAACCGAGGAAGCCCTGGCCACCGGACGAGACTCATCGCTCTCTCCGCGCATGGCTGCCGGCGAGGAGCTGACCCCGGAGTTGCTCGCCCAAGAGGCTGCCAACGGCGACGCCCTGGCACGGGAAATCGTCTTCGACACGGCCCGATATTTGGGGATCGGCGCCGTCACCTTGTTACACACGATCGATCCCAGCGGAATTGTCTTAGGGGGCGGCATGACCTTTGGCCGCAACGCCACGGCACTGGGGCGAGAGTTCATGGAGGAGTTTCGGGCCGAAGTGCGGCGAAGGGCCTTCCCTGTGATCGCCGATCGGGTGATGATTGACTATGCCTCACTCGGTGGCGATGCCGGCTACGTCGGTGCCGCGGGCATTGCTCGCCTGGAATGGTGCCGAGCACAGCATGAATAGCCTCACGTGCTTGGAACCAAGACGTGAGGATCCCGCCACTCGTTGCGCTTCGTCATCCGCCCCGCTGGCGGTGCATTTTCGACCGCACGCTTGAAGAATCTTCCGTATGCACCGCGCCACCGAGGTAATTTGAGTTGCCACCATTCGACTGTCGTCTGATCCGAAATTTCTCGATCATCGCCCATATCGACCACGGCAAGAGCACGTTGGCCGATCGCCTGTTGGAATCTACTGGCACGGTCCAAAAACGCGAAATGCGCGCACAGATGCTGGATGATTTGGATCTGGAACGCGATCGCGGGATCACCATCAAGGCCCGCGCCGTGTCGTTGCGACACAACTATCAGGGCAAGGTCTACGAGCTCAACTTGATCGACACCCCCGGTCACGTCGACTTTCACTACGAAGTCTCGCGGAGCTTGGTCTGTTGCGAGGGAGCCGTTCTCTTGGTCGACGCTTTTCAGGGGGTTGAAGCTCAAACGGTCGCCAATGCCTACGCGGCAATCGAAAGGAACCTGGAGATTGTTTCGGTCGTTAATAAGGTCGATCTGACCCACGCCCGGGTTGATGACGTTCTCGAAGAAATGGAGCAAAGTCTGGGAATCGACCCCTTTTCGGTGTTGCCATGCAGCGCGAAAACGGGTCTGGGAATCGATGCATTGCTTGACGCAATTGTCCAGCGGATTCCTCCGCCAGAGGGTGATCCCGATGCTGATCTTCAAGCGATGGTATTCGACTCGCACTACGACGAGTATCGCGGTGCCATCACCTACGTGCGGATGATGAATGGGACCGTCCGTCGTGGACAGCGCATTCGGTTTCTCAAAGCCGGTACGTCGTACGAAGTGCTCGACCTTGGACAGTTCGTACCAAGTCGTCGCTCGTGTGATGTGTTGCGGGCAGGGCAAGTGGGTTATCTGATTTGCAACATCAAGTCGCTGGGCGACGTACACATTGGCGATACGGTTGCCCCTGCCGAGAAGCCAGATGCGACACCGCTACCCGGATATCAACCTCCGAAGCGGATGGTCTATTGTGGTCTTTATCCATCAGACGGCGAAGATTTCGAGGGGTTACGCGATGCACTCACCAAACTGAGCATCAACGATCCCAGCTTTGAATTCGAGGCCGAAACCAGCGACGCGCTGGGGTTTGGTTTTCGCTGCGGTTTCTTGGGCCTGCTGCACATGGAGATTATTCAGCAACGTCTCGAGCGCGAGGCGGATCTCGATCTGGTGCAGACGGCGCCGAATGTGACCTATCAGATCCTCACCACCAGCGGTGAGTTGCTGGAAATCCACAATCCCCAGAAAGTGCCCGACGCAGGGGATATTGAGGAATTCCGCCAGCCGATCGTGCGCATCAACTTCATCCTTCCGGCCGAATACATCGGTCCGGTGATGCAACTCTGCACCGATCGTCGAGGTGCTTATCTCCAGACGGATTATCTCTCGCCGACGCGAACCATTCTGACCTACGATCTTCCGTTAGGTGAGGTGATCTACGACCT
>CAZNXE010000256.1:5421-8501 GCA_964576465.1 uncultured Planctomycetaceae bacterium | reverse complement strand
CGTCAAGGTGGCGCTCACCAACTCGTCTGATCTCTACGAGGGAATGTTTGGTAGGTTGTTGATCCCGGTCGGCCCACGGCGTTACCTTTGTGTACCGAATCGTGCCGTGCAACGGATTGGCCAACTCGAATATGTCGACGTGGTCGACCAAGACAAGACGCTCGAGAGACGATACATCAGGACCGGCCGTGAGGGATCGCCAGGGCATCTCGAAGTTCTCAGCGGACTGGATGCGGGAGACCGTGTCGCGCTGTACTAAACCATCGGTCGATCACCACGCTCATGCAGTGACGTGCGATGGGCCCCCAGCCTTTCAAGGCGAGTGAAGTAACGGTAGGCAACAACGTCCATGGCAACCGACAACCATTCCGAGACCCCCTTCCTCACGCGAGTTGTCGACATCTTCCTGCGTGGCGACGTTGCCATTCTGTTGACCGTTGTCGCGATCTTCGTGGGCGGCGTGTCTCTGTACCTAACACCCCGCGAAGAAGAACCGCAGATTGTTGTGCCGCTGGCCGATGTCTTCGTCAATGCGCCAGGTTTGTCAGCCGAGGAAGTCGAGCAACAAGTAACGTCGCGTTTGGAAAAACTGCTCTATCAGGTCGATGGCGTCGAGTACGTCTATTCGATGTCGCGTCCCGGACAATCGATTGTAACCGTGCGATTCTACGTGGGTGAAGATCGCGAAGACTCGCTGGTAAAGTTGCACAACAAGATCATCTCCAACACCGACCGCGTGCCGCCGGTGGTGACCGACTGGGTGGTTAAGCCGCTGGAGGTTGACGACGTCCCCATCGTCAACATCACGCTATGGTCCACCCGACCCCGGCAATATGGCGACCACGAACTGCGTCGCATTGCGGAAGAACTGCAAAATGAGTTACAAGCCGTCCCGAAGACAAACGCGGTTCGGGTCATCGGCGGGCGCCCCAGGCAGATTCGCGTTGAGATCGACCCCATTCGGTTGGCATCGCGGAAAATCTCGCTTCTCGAGGTAGACACGGCCATCCAGGCCAGCAATGCCCAGCGACGCTCCGGAAACTTCCAGCAGCAAAATCGGGAATGGATTGTCGAAGCCGGAACGTTCGCTCCAGACGCCCAAGCGCTAGGCGACTTCGTCATCGGCGTGTCCGACAATCGCCCCGTCTATCTACGCGACGTTGCCACGATCATCGACGGACCCGCGGAAGTGGACAGCTATACGTGGATTGGTTTCGGGCCTGCCGATGCAGAACGGACACGGGATTCTACCTCCGACGATTCGCTGTTGCCGGCGGTGAACATCACCGTGGCCAAGCAAAAAGGCAGCAATGCCGTATGGGTGGCCGATGCGGTTCGACGTCGATTGGAACAGCTTCGCCCGACGCTGCTTCCCGAGGGAGTCGAATATCGGCTGACGCGCGACTATGGTGAAACCGCGAATGAAAAAGTCGATGAACTTGTCGAAAGCCTCGTCATCGCCGTGTTGACCGTGATTGGTCTGATTGGAATTGTGCTGGGGTGGCGCGCGGCGTTGGTTGTCGCAATGGCGATTCCTGTTTCCTATAGCCTCACACTGTTCGTCAATCTTCTAGCGGGCTACACCATCAACCGCGTCACAATGTTCGCGTTGATTCTCTCGTTGGGCCTACTGGTCGACGACCCCATTACCGATGTCGAAAACATCGCCCGATATTATGCGATGCGTATTTTTCCTCCCCGACGATCGGTGCTACGGGCGATTCAAGAAGTTCGACCCGCGCTGATTCTTTCGACGTTGGCGATCATCGTTAGTTTCCTTCCGCTGGTCTTCATCACCGGCATGATGGGGCCTTACATGGCTCCCATGGCGCTCAATGTGCCTCTAACCGTTACGGCTTCGACCGTGGTCGCCTTTTTGATTACGCCCTGGATGTCGATGGTGGCATTGCGCCGGCTGATCGAAAAACCTGGCAACCGTGAGGCATACGACGTAACGCGACAGCCGCTGTATCGCTTTTACCAGCGAGTCTTCACACCACTGCTCGAGCGTAGATCTCTTTTGCTTGGCGCACTGGCGCTGGTCGGCTTGTTGTTCGTCGGGGCGATCATCTTGCCTGCGCTGCGCTTGGTTCCGTTGAAGATGCTGCCGTATGACAACAAGAATGAGTTTCAAATTGTCATCGATATGCCCGAGGGAACCACGCTCGATCGCACCGATGCGGCCACCAGGGCAATTGCCCAATACCTTTCGAGTGTCGTCGAAGTCCGCGACTTTCAAGCCTATGTCGGTTTGGCGTCGGCTATGGACTTCAACGGAATGGTGCGACACTATTTTCTGCGACAGGGTCCGCACGTGGCCGACATTCGTGTCAACTTGGCAGATAAAGACGTACGCGCTCAGCAGTCGCACGAGATTGTTTTGCGGTTGCGAGACGATTTGACCGCCATTGCCGAAGAACACGGCGCGAACATCAAGCTGGTCGAAGTGCCTCCCGGTCCGCCCGTGCTGGCAACAATCACCGCGGAGATTTACGGCCCCGCGGAGCAGCCATATGCCGAGCTCACCAAGAGCGCCGAAACACTGGCCGTTCGCTTACGACAAGAGCCCGGGGTCGTCGACGTCGACACCAGCGGCGAGGCCCCCCAAACCCGTTGGGTCTTTGAGACAGACAAGACCAAAGCCGCGTTGGCAGGCATCTCGACCGATGAGATCGCCCAAACGTTGCAGCTCGCGCTTTCCGGTCGAAGAGTAACAGTGCTGCATGATCCTCGGGAAGTCGATCCGCTGTGGATTGTGCTTCGCGTGCCGCGCGCGTTGCGTTCGAGCATCGACGACCTGACGTCGCTGTACCTCGTTGGAAACGAAGGACAAACCGTAAGATTAGGGGCACTTGGAAGGTTCGTCGAGCAACGCGAATTCCAAACGATCTACCACAAGAATCTCCATCCCGTGGCCTATGTCTACGCCGAAGTAAGTGGACGACCTCCGGCCGATGCGATCATCGACATCCAACTCGATCAAACCGATGCCACGCGCTTAGCAGAGGCCAATTCCGCACCGCTTGCATCGCCACGCCCTCCGTCGGAGCGCACTTGGTTTACGCCCGGTGGCGGAATTG
>CAZNXE010000256.1:0-5384 GCA_964576465.1 uncultured Planctomycetaceae bacterium | reverse complement strand
GGGCGGAATTGCATGGGCATTACCGCCCGGGTTTGAAGTGGAGTGGGCAGGCGAAGGTGAGTGGAAAATTACGCTCGACGTATTCCGCGATCTAGGTCTTGCGTTTGGAGCGGCGCTGATTGGCATCTTCGTGCTACTGATGTTTCAAACACGATCTCGGGTGTTGCCGATCGTGATCATGCTGTCGATCCCGCTGACGATGATTGGGATTATGCCCGGCTTTTGGCTATTGAATTTGCTGGTCGATCGACCGGTCGGGGGATACCCGACTCCTGTATTCCTCACCGCCACGGCGATGATCGGCATGATCGCCCTGTCGGGCATCGTCATTCGCAACTCAGTCGTCTTGATCGACTTCATTCATCACAGCCTAGATGAGGGTCATCCGCTGCGTGAGGCGATTATTCGCAGCGTGGCACTGCGTACCCGTCCTATTCTGCTTACGGCGACAACCACGCTACTGGGAAACTGGATCATCACACTCGACCCCATCTTCTCGGGGCTGGCGTGGGCAATCATCTTCGGGCTATTCTCCTCGACGATCTTCACGATTATGGTCATTCCGTTGGTCTATTGGCTGTTGAACTCTGGCGAGGAGCCTGCTCGGGGCGCCTCGAAAACTGCCTGAAGCGCGTGAATTAGCCATCGCCCTGCAAGGCGCACGATCGGCGAATCCGTTACGAATTTACGTATGAAAGCCGCTGTTTTTTGTATCGGGGCGGTTATATCGGGCGTATTCGCCTGTTGTTTGCAATTTCAAGAGCCAGGGACTTGACCTTCCGACGTTTTGTGTCACAATAACAACGTCGGAGGCTCTCCGACAAAACCGCATATCGGGCTGGAGGCTCTCCAGCCCGTCTTTTTTTGCGCACCTTGAATTCTTTAGTGCACTCTGGCCCTTCTGGTCTTCCTCTTCAGCCACCGAAGCCAATTTCAGGGCGTGGCATCAAGAGTGTTTCGGCCGACTCTGGCGCGAGACACAGTTTTCCAGTAGATCTAGACACTCAATATCGTTCTGCGCCGATCTCGTAGCCAGGGCCGATTTGAGCGATCGACGCGGCTTCGGTACGCTGGTGGACTAAGAGCCTATCCCAGAACGTCTGTAGGGAATGGGATAGGCTCTAAATGCTCTGACGGCAACGCGGCCACGGGCCTGTTGTTGTTTGATGACGCGATCTCACAGCCGGATGTGACCTGAGCCACGCCACGGATGATTACGCTACTTTGTACCGGAGACCTGCACATTGGCCGCCGGCCAACAAGACTCTCATCGAGCGAGTCGGCCGGACGTTGTTCCTGCGCCGCCATGTGGGACACAATCGTCGAAACCGCAATCCGCCGCAACGTTGACGCCGTAGTCTTGACAGGCGATGTCGTGGACCGCGAGAACCGTTTTTTTGAAGCGGTCGGTCCACTCGAACGCGGGTTGACATTGCTGGCCGGGGCCGGTATCGACACCTTTGCCGTCTCGGGCAATCACGATTTCGACGTGCTGCCACGGTTGGCCGATACGCTCAATGAACCGGCGTTCCACCTGCTGGGCCGCGATGGGCATTGGGAAGCGGCCGAATTACGGCGGCAAGGGCAACCCGTCGTGCGGTTCTTGGGCTGGTCTTTTCCCGATGAACATGTTCAGACCGACCCGTTGGATCTCCTGCAGAAAATCGACCCAAGCGAGCTGCCGACCATTGCGATCATTCACGGCGATCTCGACGCGCCCCAGAGCCCTTATGCCCCGCTGTCATCGCGAAGACTTCGCGCACAAGGGGTTGCCGCCTGGCTGCTGGGCCATATTCATGTCCCAAGCTTGGTCGATGACAATGCAGGGCCGGCGATTCTCTATCCCGGCTCACCACAGGCCATGGATCCCGGGGAGATGGGAACGCATGGTCCGTGGATTTTGGAAATCGAGCCTGGTGCGCGACCGAGATTCAAACAACTGCCGTTGTCGCGTGTTTGTTACGATGCGGTCGAAATCGATCTTACTGGCGTGAACGACAAGCCGGAATTTCAGCGGCGGTTCGTCGACTCTCTTCGCACACGTCTAAACGAACTGACGACCAGCGCGCCTGCTTTGGAGTTCGTCATCTGGCGGGCGAGGCTCACCGGGCGCACAGAATGCCACGGGCAATTGAATGATTTTCTAAGTGAAGTCACCGCCGACTTCGAGCTGACCCGCGGACAAACGACCGGCATCGTTGAGCGGACCACCGTCGAGACACGACTGGCCGTTGATCTAGCAGATCTTGCCCGCGCCAGCGATCCGCCTGGAACGCTGGCCAAGTTGTTGTTGGAACTGGACTCACCGCCGGCCGATGGGCCCTCGCAAGCATTGCTACAAGATGCGATCGAGGCGATCGACAAGGCGCGTCAATCCAACGTCTACGCGGCAGTGGCTGACGATCTGCCTCCGACGGAAGACGAGGTGCGGCGGCTGCTCGTTCTACAGGGAATGTCGTTGCTCGACGCGTTGATGGCGCAGAAGGAACATCGATGAGCGAGCCAGAGCTGCACTTCACTTCCGTGAATATTCGTCGCCTGTTGGGGTTTCATGACGACGGCTTTCACGTGCCACGGCTGTCGCCGGGGGTGAACATCATTTACGGCCCCAATGCGGCTGGCAAAACAACGTTCGGTTTGGCGTTGCGACACCTGCTGTGGTGTACCCCTGAGAATGCCCGCGATATTTCCATTGCCGGAACTCTTTCCATCGACGGCCAGACGACGGCGATTGACATCGATCATGGTCGTGTGAGTTGCCAGCGCGATGGCCAAGACGTCGATCCTCCCCGGGCGACGTCGTCGGAAAGCGCGGATCGCTATGTTCTGGCGTTACACGATCTGCTGCAAGACGAACAGCAAGATCGCAGCGCCGCCAGTTTTGCGCGGCACATTCTCCGCGAGTCAGCAGGCGGTTACGACAGTGCGGCGGCGGCGGAACAGCTCAAGTTCAGGTCCGCTCCACGGACACGACACACCGACATCAACAAGCGTTTGCAGCAAGCCCGACAAAAGGTCCAACAAGTTCGCCATCATCAACAAGAACTCGAAGTGCAGGCCACAGGGTTGGACGAACTGCGTCGAAACAAGCAGCGCGCGGTCGAGGCACAGCATCGGTTAGCGATCATCGCCAAGGCCGAGGAATATTTGGAGGCATGCAGTCGGCTACGCACGGCTGAGTTGGCGGTGGACGCATTTCCGAAACAACTCGACAAGATCGACGGACAGGAGATTGAACGACTCGACGAAATACGACGACAAAGATCGAATCTTGAGAACGAAACTCGCGACGTTCAGCAAAAACTGACCGAAGCGCAGCGAACCATCGACGAAGCCTCGCTCCCTCCCGAGTCGCTCTCCATCGAACAGATTGGCGGCTGGCGCAACGAACTACGTCGACTCAGCGAAGCCCAAGCCCGGGTCGATGCGGCGACGGCAAGGTTGCGGGAGCACCAAACGGTCGAGGATGCGGCGGTCAAGTTCTTTGGCGAACAAAACATCATCGGCGAGTTGCAAGCGGTTGACGCTGGCGTGGTTGCCGAGCTCTCTGGATATGCGCGACGATGGTGCATCTGGAATGTCCGTCGGAAGGCGAACGAAGAATCGATCCGCCTGCAGAGCGTCGACGAGACACACGCCGAGCCAGACGAATTGAGGCAAGCCGGAATACTGCTGGATCAATGGCTCACCTTGATCGAGCCTTCACCCAGCGTGCGTCGCGCCGGCAAGCTTGCCACTTGGGCGCTGGCCACTCTGGGACTGGCGTTGGTGGGCGTCTTGTTGTGGCAACAGCAGTGGATCATCGGCATCATCGTCGCCGTGGTGCTGCCGCTAGCCTATCGCGTTGCTATTGGCTACGTCGAGCAACTGGCAATCGACGATCGGGCTGGCATCGAGCAACAAACCGCCGCGCTCGATGTTCCGCAGCCCAGTACGTGGACGCCCGAAGCGGTTCGCAAGCATCGCAACACAATCCAACGTGCATTCAATGCGGCAACCATCGATCATCAGCATGCCGCGCGTCGTCGCGAACTCGAAGATGAACGACGGCAAATCGTACTCGAAGATCGTGCATTGCAGAACGAGTGGGATCAACTCGCCGTGCGGACGGTTCGTCCGCCGGTCGCTGACGATGACCCGGCGTTCGTCACCGTATGGATCAGTAATCTTTGCGACTGGCAGAAGGCCCATCGAGCGCGGCTGGCAGCGCAACACGAGTTGCAAGAGAGTCGTACAACCGTTGATTCGCTTCAAGAAAAGCTGGGCACGGTGCTTGCCACCTTTGGTTACCGTCCCGATCTATCCATCGACCACTTGGGGCCGACCATCGAAGCGCTGGCCGCGCGGCAGCAAGAAGTCGCCAAGTCGCAACCAATCGTAGCGACGTGCTCCGAACGCGTTGCCGCCATCGAGCAACAGCTCATATCACTCGATGAAGCGGAACGGGCGATCTTTGAAAGGCTTGACCTCCAACAAGATGACGAACCGCAACTGCGCGATTGGGTGCGACGCCACAACGACTATTCGCAGGCACGGCAGGATGTCGACTTCGCGCAACGCCAACATGCGGCAGCCCTGCAATCGCTTGGTACCCACGACGCGTGGAAAGACAAAACGCATGAGGCGTTGCTCGCCGAAAAAAGTAGCGCCGAACGAACGGTCAGCGACGCCGCCGAGATTGACCTGCAAATTGGCGGGATTGAGCGAGAAATCGCCAACGCCAAGCGGCGGCACGATCTCGAAGCCGCCCTGGTCGACCTCGACGATCAACAACGACAGTTGCGGGCCAATCGCGATAAAGATGCCTCGGCAATGGTCGGGAACGTACTGACTGAATACCTCAAACGACAGCAGCACGAGCGCGACCGCCCGCTGGTGTTTCGTAAGGCCCAAGACTCATTCGTACGCATCACCCACGGGCGATACAAATTGGATGTTGACGAAAGCGATCCGCCCCAACTTCGGGCGATCGACACGTCCACTGGTCGAGGGCAGGCCTTGGACGAACTTTCCAGCGGCACGCGGCTGCAATTGCTGTTGTCGGTTCGCGTGGCGTTCATCGAGCAGCAAGAGCGTGGGCCCAAGTTGCCGCTGATTTTCGATGAGACGTTGGGAAACAGCGACGAACGCCGGGCGGGAGAGATCATCGATGCGGCGATCGAACTCTGTCGCGATGGACGGCAGTTATTCTATCTCACGGCCCAGTGGGACGAGGTGGCCAAATGGCGTACGGTGCTTCAGGACAAGCATCCCGATGTTCCCTTCACGGAAGTTGACCTAGCCGAACGGCGTGGCTTTTCCGAGCAGGAGCGAATCCCTCCGGTGGAACTTCCCAGGATGCCCGCTCCTATTTCGATTCCATCGCCTGAGAGTGACGACTTGTG
>CAZNXE010000255.1:0-8509 GCA_964576465.1 uncultured Planctomycetaceae bacterium | reverse complement strand
ACAACAATCACTTTGCCAGCGCGTGACAGGCGCACCGGCTGCTTCGCCCAGACAACAATACGGGCAACCCAGCACAACGGAGATCAGTAGGTGGGCCAAGATCTGCCGCAAGAAGCTTCTCCCAGGGGAAACCGGAAACTTGTAACTACCTTGATCCTACGATCGACCGTGGGAAGCGTCAATTCGACTTTGTTGCTTGAAATTGGCTTGCGGGCGGATTCGACCATGCGATTCTTTCGCTACAGTTCGGATGTTTCGCTCAAGCCATCCGAGCGGCGCCACCGATATCCAGAGATAGCGGAATATCCATATGCCTGCTCGAAAGCATGTAAAATGCGAGCATCCCCGACGTGGTCCATTTGCCTGATTTGGCTTGCCGCCTTGCTGTCGCCTATTCAGGCGTTGCAAGGGACACCGGTTTTGTGCCATTCTGGTCATGCTTGCAGGGGTGGGAACGAAACAGCCGCTGGCCAGCCTGTGTGTTGTCCAGGTGAGTCGATAGGTGCTCATGCAAGACGTTTAGCTGGCTGTGGGGCACTCAGCGACCTAGTTACTTTAGACCAATTCGCTTCGCCGGCGGTGCCTTGTAACTGCCCACCAAACTGTTGGTGCCAGCAGCCAGAGGAGCCGCAATCCTCACCACCGCAACTTCTGCGTCTTCTCACGCAGGTAGATCGAGCGATCTCAACTCCCAGCTCCATTCCTAGCACGACCTCCTTGTGTACTCGCTATCGACAGGGGCAGCGTTCTGAACGGACGCCCATCTCCGCGCAGCAATTCTGCGCCGTCTTGTGCTGCTTCTTGGCGTAAACACGAAGCGCATGCACCCATGCGCTTGGCAAAGCCTATGGCTCTGCCGGTCTTGTCTTCACGGACCTTACGCTTTCACTCGGCACAATCATCGGGAGAATCACACATGGTGCTCAAACCAACTCTTGGTCTCTTCGCCTTATTCATGCTGGTCTTAGGCGCGTCGTCTGGTTGCCGCGGCACCGACTCCTCGTCACCAGCAGGGTTATCATCTGCTGGGCAACCCGCCTACTCTTCTCCTTCGACCTTGCCACCAGCGACACAGCAGTACGCGGGCGGGACTCCCCAACCACCTTCCTTAGGCGCACCTTTGGCGAATGGCTACGCGCCTCCAGTGAACTACTCGCAACCGCTTGGGGCGAACTCAGTCGCATCTGAAAATTCGGTGGCGGGGTATTCAACGCAGAACTCCTTGGCGCCTGCACTGCCAGCTTCCGGCTCCAGTTCGCGAGCTAACGACCCTACTTCTGATTCGTCATCGAGTTGTTCATCTGGTTGTTGCTCAAACTAAGTGACTATCGCAATACCTGCAGGGAACGCGCTGCGTGGCGTTCCGGGGACTAACCGTTACGCACGGAGGGCCACGGAGGGCCTTCCCTACAGATGTACTGGAATGGCTCGAAGCATGCAGGGTTCGTGCAACCTCTTGTTGATGATGGCAATCGTCGACAAGGCAAAAGGTAATGTGATGCTGTTTCGCTTGACGAACTAGATGGAATAAGCGGCTATCAAAAGGGACGATGTGATGAATAAGTTATGGGTAATCGCCGTCGCGACGGCACTGTTCGCAACCGGATGCCGCACGGCGGATAACCGCCCGCAAATCAATTCAATAAGCGGCGGACAGCCCGAAGCTGTGAACCAAACGGTTGAGGCAACTCCGGCGATCAATGTTGAGAGCGAACAGCCGATCGCAAACTCCAATGCACCCAAGATCAAGCGTCTGCCGGGCGTGAATTCCTCGGCCATTCAACCGGTCGCGTATCAACAAGCGTCGAGCATCCAGCCATCTGATACTCCGGAGGCCCTTCCTGCACCTGGCTCTGTGACAGCTGCGGAATCAAATCTGAGCTTGGCTAACATGGAGAGCATCTCGCTGCAAAACAATCCGGCCATCGGTCAGGCCGTCGCGCGGGTCGAAGAGGCACGCGGACTTTGGGTGCAGTCAGGTTTGCCGCCGAATCCGACCCTTGGATATTCAGGCCAGCAACTCGGAAGCGGGGGCGTGGCAGAGCAGCGTGGTGTTTTCTTCGGACAGGAAATTATTACAGGGCAGAAGCTTCGTTTGAATCGTGAGTCCGCGGCATGGGAAATTCAGCGGGCACAGCGAGAGCTGGCTGCCGTGCGATTGCGCGTGTTAACCGACGTGCGGATCAGTTACTACGATGTGCTCATCGCACAACGACGGCGAGAGCTGGCGGGGAACCTCGTCGAGATCAGCACGCAAGGATTGCAGGCAGCCCAGGCATTGTTTCAGGGTGATGAAGTTAGCGAGGCCGACCCGTTGCGGGCGCGTGTTGAGGTCGGTACGGCTCGAATTCTTCTTCAAAATTCGACGAACCAACACTTTGAATCTTGGCGGCGACTCACCGCCGTGTTGGGCATGCCAGAACTCGCGATCCAACGGCTTGCAGGTGATTTGAAATCGGACCAGATTCAAGTACCCTGGCAGGAAACACTCGAACAGATACTGACCGAGAGCCCCGAAATTTCCGCCGCAATTGCCAACGTTGAGTCCGCACGCTGGGCGGTCCAGCGAGCCATCGCGGAAGTCATTCCTAACATCGATGTGCAAGCGATTGTCCAGGACGATCAGGCGACTGGCCGCGCCAATGGCAATCTTCAAATAACGCTCCCCATTCCGATCATCAATCGTAATCAGGGCGGAATCCGGCAGGCCCGGGCGCGGGCCCGCGCCGCCGAACGGGCAGTTGATCGTCTTGCGCTGGACCTTCAAACACGCTTAGCCGCCGCGTTCCAACGCTTTGAAAGTGCCCGCAATCAAGTCGACCTCTATTCGCGAAAAGACGGAATCCTTGACAACGCGGAACGCACGCTCAATTTGATCCGAATCGGATACAAGGCCGACGAATTCGGCGTGCTAGATTTGCTGAGTGCCCAAAGAACTTATTTCCAGACGAATCTCGCTTACCTCGACTCGCAGCGTGAACTATGGACTTCCGTCATGGAAATCAGGGGCCTGCTGCTTCGCGGCAGCTTGCAGAACTAGCAAGTTTGGGATCGTATTAGGGCGAGCGGCAGATAGAAAACTACCGTAGCATGGGGACCCCGTCCCGTGTACTCCGTGGGTTCTACACGGGACGAGGTCCCATGCTACGGTAAAAACATTTCTGCCACTCGCCTAAGACAGGAGAGATCGCCTTGGACTTCAAACCAGCCCGCGGTCGACCACCGACATTTTCGCGGGAGGATCGTCAGAACTTGGCGGAATTGATTCGCCAGCATGGGATCAGTGGGGCCCGGCGGCGGGCAAAGTTTCCCATTTGCAATCAAACGTTGAGCAGAATTGCCAAAGAATTCAGCCTTACGCTTTCCAAGGGGCGGAGACCAAAATCGGCAGCGTGACCGTGGCCTCTCTATAGGCTGGGCTTGCCACAGTGAAGAAAACGCTAAACGATTGTTCAAATCGGGTCTGCTGCCTGGAGTGTCCTCGGCCTTTCTGGGTTGATGCCAATGCCACCGGCTCTGTTGGCATATCCTTTACCTACTTATCCCAGCAAGAGAGCGATATCTGGATCGTGCCGACGACAAGGAGTAGCAGTGGTGTCGAAGTCAAGCTTCCCGCATTCCAGTACAGCCACATCGCGAACTTATATTCCCGCATTGCGGTATACGTGGCTTACCCGGTTTTACGATCCCTTGATCGGCAACTTTCTCAAGGAGAAGAAGTTCAAACAGCGGCTTGTGGATGCGATGGATCTGCACGCCGGCCAGTGTGCGCTTGACCTGGGTTGCGGAACAGCCACTTTGACGATGATGATCAAACGATCCTTCCCTGAAGCCGAAGTCGTCGGTCTGGACGGCGATCCAGACATCTTACGAATCGCACGGCGCAAAGCTGCGTTGGCTAGTGCTAACATTGAATTCGTCGAAGCCATGGCCTTCGACATCCCATTTGAAGACAGTCATTTTCAATGCGCGACGTCCAGCCTTGTCTTCCACCATCTCTCTGCTGACGACAAGCGACGGACGCTACGCGAGATTCACCGTGTGCTAGCTCCGGGTGGCACGTTGAACATTGCTGATTGGGGCAAGGCACAGAATTTGGCAATGCGTGGCGCTTTCCTCAGTGTTCAGCTTTTGGACGGATTCGCGACGACCAGCGAGAATGTGCAATCTGGGCTTGTACCACTTCTTGAAGAGACCGGATTCGTGGGTGCAAAGGAATTACATCGAGAGATGACACTGCTTGGCACATTGTCGCACTATAGTGCTGCAAAAGCACCGTCTGCGTAAGAACTTGGGACGCAGGACGGGTCGCGATCAGCAGGTCGATTCACGAATAGATTGCTCTTGATTCCCATTGCTTCGGAGTTCAGTATACTGGTCCCTTCAGCTTCTTGTCTGCGATTCTTCTCGGTCGTTGTTTTTTGCTCAATCTCCTAACTACAAGGCGTCGATACATGCACCAGAGATGTAGTGCCTTTATGGAGCTTTACGAGCAACCATTGATGTACCGGTTTCGTCGCCAGAGTTTGAAATCGTTCTTGTGCCTGATGGCAATCACCATGCCATTGCAGGTACTGCCAGCCAATCCGTGCCAGTGTGCCGAGAGCCGCAACAGTTCGTTGCAGTCGCCATTGAACTCCGAAGCCGTACGGCAGCAGTACGCTTATTGCTCGACAAAGCAGGCTTCTTGCTGCACCTCTCCTTCGGACGCAGGCACGCGGCATGGGGGTTGTTCTTGCCAGCAGACCGCGAATGCTTCGACTTGCAATTGTGGGCAAGATTGCCAGTGCAAGTTGCAAGCCCCGGAGCCTGCAACTCCGGCATTGCCGCCGATTTCTTCGACGCACCCCGGTAGTGATCTCTTGGAATCGCTGGCGGATTGCTGCCGCGTGTCAATCGACACCGTCTACGATGGCCACTCCCAGGGCCAACATCCTTCGTCGTCGCAAGCCTGCATTGCACCGGCGAATCTGGATCTCTGCGCGACCTTCTGTCGCTTTTTGCTCTGATCGTTCACTCTGTTGCCGGCGCTATCGTTGCGCTTCGCCTCGGGCTTCTTCTTGACGGAACGAACATCTCTCTGCTCGTTCTGGCTTGTTAGCGCCGGCACGTTCGCCGCGATCGCCATCCAGTAAATTCGTCGGTCTGTCCTGGCATATGTTTTGTCGTGGCAGCAAGAATTGACGTACGGATTTGGTTCTGAGCAAGAAGATTCAGTCCGCTCAAGCCATTGTCTCGAATGTACCGCTCGAAAGGAATCGAGGTTCACGATGACCCCAAAACTCCTGCATTGGCTCAGTGTTGTTCTGATCGTCGCCGCGCTTACAGCAACCGGTTGCCGCACGGCTGAGAAATCCACACCGACGTACCAAGAAGTGCCTTCCGAGGGCTCTTGCCCCAGTTGCGGCTGACATACGAGGACATAGCAATGACAAACGCGGAAAACATCATGAGCGACGAGCCAGAAGCAGCGAGCAACGTACCTGAAAGCGGGCATGAGGTTGCTCAGAGCAAGCAGCCCCCAATAGGGAATTCGCGCTGGTGGCTGCAACTTATTGCTCGCCCCCTGCTGTTCCTGTTGTGTGGTGCCATGTTGATCGCAGGGCTTGGTGTCGCGCAGCGCCAGGGCTGGATCTCCGCGGGCGGCACAGCCAGTCATCAGCACGGCTCTGGTGGTGACGAGAACATACGGTACATCTGCCCCATGATGTGTACGCCGCCCCAGTCGGAGCCTGGACGTTGCCCGGTGTGTGCCATGGAATTGGTGCCCGCAACTTCCGGAGGCGGTACCGATGAACGGTCGATCCAGATTGATCCGGCAGCTCGCCGGGTGGCAAACATCCGCACGGCGACCGTGAAATCGATGCCCATGACACACACGATTCGCGCCATCGGCGAATTGAATTACGACGAAGGCACACGCAGGACGATCTCTGCCTACGTTGATGGTCGCCTGGATCGACTGTTTGCCGACTACACGGGCATGGTTGTGCAAAAAGGCGATCATCTTGCGCTCGTCTATTCGCCCCGGCTCTATTCCAGCCAGGTTGAGCTGTTGCTAGCCAAGCAGGCCTGGCAGAAGAGCGAATCGACTACAGTGCCCGGAGTGATTCGATCAAGCGAAGAAACTTACAAAAGCGCGAAGCAGCGGCTCATCGAGTTAGGCATGACCGAGTCGCAAATCATGCAGCTTGAGCAGGCGGGCGAAGCGAACTCCCGCATGCACCTCTGTGCGCCGATCAGCGGCACGGTCATCGAAAAGTTCGCGGTTGAAGGCGCCTATGTGAAAGAGGGACAGCCGATCTATCAACTCGCCGACCTGTCAACGGTTTGGCTGATACTGGAACTGTTTCCCGAAGACGCCGCCACCGTTCGATACGGCCAGAAAGTGGAAGCGGAAGTGCAGTCCCTGCCCGGGCGAACATTCGTCGGACGGGTAGCATTCGTCGACCCAAATGTAGATCAACGTACGCGAACCGTTGGAGTTCGTGTGGTGATTCCGAACCATGAGGGTCTCCTGCGGGTTGGCGACTATGCCAAGGCAACCGTTCAAGTTCCAGTAAGCAAAGACGGCGACGGGCAAGGCTCGGTTTACGATCCGGAACTGGCCAACAAATGGATCGGCCCACGCCATCCGCACATAGTTGAATCGTCTCCCGGGGCGTGTCCCATTTGTGGTGTTGCACTAGTGCCAGCGACACAATTCGGTTTTGCGAATGCGCCAACTTCCGAGAACGAAGCGTTGGTGATTCCTCGCGACGCCGTGTTGATGGCCGGCGGCAACAGCGTCGTCTACGTCGAAAGCGATCCGGGGCATTTTGAGATTCGTCGCGTTGTGCTTGGACCTAGCAACGGGAACGAGATTGCCATCCTCAGCGGCCTAAGCGAAGGCGATCAGGTTGCAACGCGGGGCAACTTTCTCATCGATTCTCAAATGCAGTTAGCCGGCAATCCTTCGCTAATTGATCCGACTAAAGCAGGGCCTCTGACACACGAAGACCAAGTGTCCGCGGAGGTGATTGCCGCCCTTTCCACTCTTTCGGAGGAGGACCGGCTACTGGCCGAGCAGCAACGCATTTGCCCAGTAACCGACTACGATCTCGGCTCGATGGGAACCCCGCCGGTGGTTGATGTGAACGGAACGCCGGTCTTCATCTGTTGTGAAGGCTGTCGCGAAGATTTGCTAAGCGAACCGAAAAAGTACCTGGAGAAGCTTGCTGCCGGTCCGCCGCCGCGCGGCGAGAGTGACAGCTCGGGACAGATGAATCTGCCGCCGATCGGTGTACTGCAAATCGTGAGTCCGCCTAGCATTGCTCCCCCGGTGCCCAGTATGTCATTGGGCAGTAGGGCAATGACCACGACAGCGGAAGATCAAAACGAGTCGACTGACCGCATGGGAAAACGACTTGATGGGGGACTACGATGATCGCCAAAATACTTGAATTTTGCGTTCGTGAACGCTTACTCGTATTACTCGCTTCGGCAGCGCTGATCGTCTTCGGCTGGTACTCGTTGAATACCGTCCCGCTCGATGCTATTCCCAATGTTGGCGAAAACCAAGTAATCGTGCTAAGCGAGTGGTCGGGCCGTTCTCCGAAAGACGTTGAAGATCAGGTTACCTATCCATTGTCGATCGCGTTACAGGCTGTGCCAGGTTCAAAGAATGTGCGTGGCAAGAGCATGTTCGGCTTCAGCTTTGTTCAGGTAACCTTCGACGACGGGATCGACTTCTACTGGGCCCGCTCTCGTGTGGTGGAGCAATTGACAACCGTCTCGGGCTCACTACCCGAAGGAGTGACTCCACGTTTGGCGCCTGACGCCACGGCCTTGGGGCAAATTTACTATTACGTACTCAATCCGCCGGCGGGAATGGATCTGACCGAATTGCGGTCGAAGCAAGACTTCTTCATCAAGTACGCACTGCAATCAGTCGACGGCGTGGCCGAAGTGGCTTCCATCGGCGGCTACGTGCTCCAATACCAAATCGAAGTCGATCCCGATGCGTTGCGTTATCACAACATCCCACTCAGTCGACTCATCGATGCCGTCAAGGCGTCGAATATCGAAGTCGGCGCAAAGACCGTCGAGTCTGGCGGGATGGAGTTCATCGTTCGTGGCAAGGGCTTTATTGGCTCTGGCAAAACCGAACAAGAGACCCTGCGCCAGATCGAAAGCACGGTCGTCGAAACCCGCAATGGGGTTCCCGTTCGCATACAAGACCTTGCCCAAGTTCAAACCGGTCCGGCGTTTCGTCGAGGAGCCCTAGATTTCAACGGCCAAGAGGCAGTTGGCGGCGTGGTCGTGATGCGCTATGGGGAGAACCCGAGGGCGGTGATCCAACGCGTCAAGAAGAAGATTGCTTCCCTGGAGCCGGACCTGGATGGCATCAAAATTCAGGGCGTCTACGATCGTACGCTCTTGATCGACGAAACAGTGTCAACTCTCAGCGAGGCGCTCAGTCAAGAAACGCTTATCACCATCGTTATCTGTGTGCTGTTCTTGCTGCACA
>CAZNXE010000254.1:0-8527 GCA_964576465.1 uncultured Planctomycetaceae bacterium | reverse complement strand
CACATGCGTCGACTGCCGGCCGATCGGATGATGGATCATGTTATTCGGGTGGGAAATATCAGCGATCGCGATTGCGAAGCCGTCGCAACAATGCTCTCGGGCTTCTATCAAGCGGAGCCCCCGTTGGAGATCGCACCTCAGGAGTATCGACAGCGGGTCGAAGCGCACGTGCGGGCCAACCACAAGGACATGACCGCTGCTAGTCAGCATCTCCCACTGCCGATCGTAAGCCGGATTACGGCGTCGCTCATGCGGATGCTGAAGCTCGAACCAAATGAGTTCGATGCCCGCGTTGAGGCCGGCCGCATCATCGAAGGGCACGGTGATCTGCGGCCCGAGCACGTATGTTTGACCGATCCGCCGGTGGTTTTCGATTGCGTCGAGTTTAGTCGTGACTTTCGGACGATTGACATTGCCGACGAATTGAGCTTTCTGGCGATGGAGTGCGATGCCTTGAATGTCGCTTGGCTGGGGCAACAAATTGCCGACCGATGTGCCACGACTCTTGTCGACGATGTCCCTCCACGGCTAAGGCGTTTCTATAAGTCGTATCGGGCTTGTGTGCGCGCCAAGGTAGCGGCCTTGCGAAGCGTTCAACTCGATGCGGACGCCGCCACCGAAGCGCATGCAGAAGCCGAAGCGTATCTCAAGCTCGCCGATGAATATGTCACGGATTTAGCGACGCCGCTGGTGATCGTCGTGGCAGGTCGCATGGGAACGGGTAAGTCGACGCTCGCCCGAGCGCTGTCCGAACAGTTCGTGGCCGAACTTGTGCAGACTGATGCCGTGCGACGTGAGCTATTGGGTGCAAGTGGGCAGCCAGCAGAGTTTGGAGAAGGGAATTACACGCCGGAAAATCGAGATCGCGTGTACCACGAACTGGCTGACCGCGTTGCAAAACATGTCGCGGACGGGTTGACCGTCATCGCCGATGGAACGTTTCTCAGTCGATCAGCGCGGCAAACAATCGATGCCGCGGTCCAACCCTACGGGGCTCGAGTTGTCGTCGTGTGGTGCGCATGTCCTGATGAGGTCGCCCGAGCGCGAATCGCTAAACGTCTGAAAGAGGGCACCGATTTATCGGAGGCGCGGCCCGACTTGCACCGACGCCAAGTCCTTGAAGAACCGACGGTCGACGACACCACGCAATGGATCGAAGTCGACTCAACGATGGCGGTCGACCGTCAACTGGCGGCGGTCTTCACCGCTTTGCAGTAAGGCGACACGGCATGACCCATTGTCCATCCACACGGCTGTTTCACGGAGATGACGTCAATTCATGCTGACTCAGCCGCATTGTCCACTGTTCGCTCACCGAGATTTCAAGAAAAGGCTCGCTTGACAGCAGACGAATGGCCTCTAGACTAGAAGGCAGGGATATTGAGAATCAATCTCAAATCACTTGTTAATCTGAGGCCATGGCAGGATCTCGGAAGATCTTTGTCGGTTGGCCTCGAAAGAAGGCACGCGATGAGCCCGGTGAATCGTTACAGGGACCAACTAGTTTGCCATTGTCTGCAAGTCAGCGAAGCGTCGATTGACGCTGCCGCGGCAAAGGCGCCCTTCCAGTCGATCAAGGACATTGCGTCTCGCACCGGCGCAGGCGATGGATGCACCTCCTGTCATCGGCGTCTGGCTCAATATCTTGCCAAGCAGCGTTGATCGCCGCTTCCTCTTTGTTGATGCCCTACGGCGACGACGACTATCCGTGTGCCGGCTCTTCGCCCATCTGCGACTGTAAGTAGTTTTTCAGCCCGACCTGTCCGATAAGATCGAGTTGCACTTCCAGCCAGTCGACGTGCTCTTCGGACTCAACGAGAATTCGTTCCATAAGTTCACGGCTGCCGGCATCCTTGAATTCCAACGCCAGCGCAATGGCGGCGTTATACGCATGCACGCCACCAATCTCCAATTCGAGATCCTTTTCGAATTGGTCCTTCACATCGGTTCCGACACGGATGGTGTCGTAACGGGCAATCTCCGGGACGCCTTCGAGGAATAGAATTCGCTCGATCAGCATCTCGGCGTGCTTCATTTCGCCCATCGACTCTTCGTAGTGCTTCGCCCCCAGCTTGTGGAAGCCCCAGTTCGTACACATCTTCGACTGGCAGAAATACTGATTGATGGCCGTTAGTTCAATGGTCAGCGCGCCGTTCAGGGCGTCGATAATGGCTTGATTGCCTTGCATGGTTTTCGTGTCCTTTCTTATGGACAAGCAATTCGATCGAATGTCACGCCTGCGGGTGAGTCGATCGTATGCGAGCGGATTTCTTACCTGTGCAAAGCATGTCGCCCAGCCCACGATGCGTCAATGAGGTCACGGGGTCAAATCGACATTGCTGCCTTAAAAAACGAGCGATATCGAGACTCAATAACGCGAATACCCTTCACGAGATCGCTCCGTTTCGTTCAACCGCCGCTTGCCTTGCGTTCGACTTGCTGGAACAGATCGGCGTTGTTGAGATTGACCATGTCGGGTTTCCACTCGACGACGCGACGGAAGCCTTCGGCATCTTTGTGCGGATGATAGATCATCAATTTGACGCCCAGATTGTGACACACGGCGACCATCTCGTCCGACATGTTGTCGAGACCAACTTCGACAATGGTGGCCCCAACTCTCTCGACCGCGCGACGAACATCCTTCGGGCGTCGGACGTTGACCTTCAGTGCTAGTTCCGAATCCAGCTTGCGAAACCGGGAGGCTTGCAAGGGATTGCCGAACCAGAAGAAGCAGTCGTTCTCCAGGCCAATGTCGTACACAAGCTGAATCACCTTTTCGAGATCGGCGTCCTTCACATCGAAGTACACCTTCGCTTTACCCTTGATCCATCGCAGGTACGGATCGAGACGTGGAACGTGTTGCCCCGCGAACTTGGGATCGAACCAACTGCCGGCATCGAGTGAGTCGACTTCGGCGGAAGTCAGGTCGCGGAGCTTTCCCTTTCCATCGGTGGTTCGATCGACGGTGGCATCGTGCAGGATGTACAGCACGCCGTCTTTACTGGTGCGAACGTCGATCTCAACGTAGGCGACGCCCCACTCGACGCACAGCTCAGCCGCGGCGCGCGTGTTCTCTGGAGTGTATTCGTTCGCCCCGCGATGACACACCAAGTCGATGCCGGCGGCTGGCACGGCAGACCATAGCGTTAGTAGCCCCAACACAAGCATCATCATCGAGAGTCGCGTGCGAAATGCGTCCATCGTTGTCGTCTCCCACGGCAGAGGGTTGTGCATGAATTCATCTTGAGTGCATTGTGTGCCCACGAACCTGATGGTTCAACACGCCCTGCAACGCTTGGCTTCATGGTGGTTCGGTAGCCTTGGGAGTAGGATGCGGGGCAGGAAATACCTCGGTGGAGGATGGATTTCTGTCCCCGGGACCACCCCCCGGAGACAATAATCGCTAGACAACCTGCAACAACTGGCAAATGAATGAGCCCCAAGGACTTATTCGAGATTTTGGTGCGTGAACACGCGGACATGCTGACCGCATATTTGCGCTGCGCGGTGCGTGATCCGGTGCTGGTCGACGATCTGTTTCAGGAGGCCATGCTGGTTGCGTGGCGGAATCTCGACCGGTTCGATCGCAGCCGCCCGTTTGGTCCTTGGCTGCGGGGCATCGCCGCCAAGCTGGTCTTGGCACACTATCGCAAGTCCGCGCGATCGATGTTGCTGTGCGACGAACGGATTCTGGAACACTTGGACCGCCGCCACGAGGAGCTCTCGCGGATGGCGGGCGATACGCTCGACGAGAAGCTAGATAGCTTGCGAGAGTGCGTGTCGGAACTACCGGAACACTATCGTCAGGCCGTTCAACTTCGCTATGACGAAGAGCTGCAAGGTGCTCGGCTCGCCGAGGAACTTAGTATCTCGGTCGAGGCGGTGAAGAAGCGGCTACAACGAGGTCGGGCGCGATTGCTCGACTGTTTACGTCGAAAGCTGGCAACCACTGGGGTCCTACCATGATTGATGCCAATCACGCTTCAAACAGCGATCCGAATCGGTCCAACTTCGACGCAGCCGACCAGTGGGCAACCGCCGAACACGATGGTTCCCTCGACGGTCCGAATTCCTGGTTCCTCTGCGATGAGGCGGCGCGTTGCGAAGCGGCCGATCTTCGGTTCTTGCACGTCTTGTTGCAGCAGATTGGCGATCCTGGCGAAGCGGCTCGTGAACGCCGCATTCTTTGCCTGATGAATGCGTTGGATGATGGAATTGCCCAACCGCTGCCAAGCGATGAAAAAGCACTCCCATGGTCGGCGAAGTCTTTAACAGCCCGCGCCCCGTGGTTCTCAGTCGGGCGGCGTTGGGTTGTCTCGGGACTTACTTTGGCCGCCGGGCTGTTGGTGATGGCGGTGATTTGGGCGGGGCACAACGGCACCGAGGTCTCCGCATATGCCGCAGTCGAGCAGGTCTACTCGGCCGCCACTTCTCTGCAAGATCGCGAATACAGCGTTGTCTCGGAGATCAAAAGAGCTAGTGATGTCATCGAAGTTGAATCGACTCTCTTCGTTCGCGGTGGCGAAAAGTACAGCATTCGGCATCCGTTCGTGTTGGGCGAGATATGGATTGGCTACGACGGGCACCAGAGTTGGCTCGTGCCGCCCCTCGGAGCTGCCATCACTCGCGAAGAATCTCACGACAGCCCGCATTACCTTCGGGAGTGGGCCAACGATTCGGGTTTTGTGATCCCCGAGTTACAACTCACGGCCCTGATTGCCCACCTCCGCGACCAATTCGAGTTGGAATTGCTTCCAAGTGAGCCGCTAGCGACATCGCCAGAAGCGTTAGCCGCCGCCGCGGGCGAGCCGTTGGACCTTGAACAGCTTGCACGTACCGAGGTGATGTGGCGCCGTATTCGTGGCACGCTTAGCGTCCCACTGCCAGGAAGGCCCGCGGTAGTGGACGTGTGGTGCCATCCGGAAACCGGGGTCGCACGACGCATCGACCTCGTGTGGCACCGCGACAAATCGCCGGGTTCCAGCCGTGGCTTGCGTCGCATGACGGTGCAACTCGTTCGCGATCATGTGCTGGATGAGAGCTGGTACGAGCCCACGGGCCATCCCTGGAAGAGGGCCGCATCGCCAAAAACAGCGGAATAGTCGTGCTAGCATCCGCGCGCCCAAAAAGTCTTCCGAATCTGCTCAACCTCTAAGATCGTTACGGTCGATAGAAGACCTTAACAAGCGACCTTCGCTGGTTACGGCGGTGAAGTAGCGAAGACAGATCTCGTGCCACGACCAGCGGGGATTGTTAGGCGTTCAATGTTAGCGGCGATGGGGTAGCGACGTCGCTTGCACGCCCAAACGAATACAACCAGCCAACGCCACAGAGTGGGGGCATCCTCCATTGCAACATGCATGGAGATGCCTGTGGCACAATATCACGGAGGGCCGATTCTCGTCATCACCAAAGGTGGCGGGGGTCGGCCCTGTGATTTTGTTGGCGGGTTAAACTGACGATTTCTTCTCTCGCATTCTTCTGCGAAATCCGGCACACAAGATGCCGAAGACGGCCCCAAATACGGCATTCATCGGCAAAGAGATGGCGAGTGCTAACGATTGCAATTCCCGGACTGTGCCGTTGTCACCGAGGATCATCCCCCACGCAATCACGTGTCCTAGGAATAGAAGCAGGAAGTAAAAGGGCGTTAGCAGTGTCTCTAGAATCACAGGCATACGATCATCGTCAGAATTGAAGATGACCGGTAGTAGTCCCACGCAGAGTGTCAGGGCGACAGCGATGGCAGCGCCGCTGACTGCCGCCTTTTTGGGATGCAGTTTCATTCGAGATCTCCTGATTAAGAGCAAGTTCTCCCAATCAAGAAGGCTCGCTTCTCTGCGAGATATAACGATTCCGGTAAGAATTGTTCGGTGGCTTCCCCTAGACGATTTGAATGAACGATTGCGGCATGGTCCGCCTTGCATGCGATTCATGCCTTCGGCGTACCTGTCTTCGTCATATCAAGGGCGCCGTTGCATCACGGGCTTCTGCGGTGCTGGCGTTTGCGGCACAACCGCCTGTTGGCGCTGCCGGGGGGGTTGCGTTCGCCGGACGTTTAGCGAAGTCAGGTGGCGTGCATCCTGGGCGCGTTGTTCGCCGGCCAACTTCTCTAGGAATGCTGGCGACGCGCTGTCGAGAATGATGATCTCGCTCTTGGCGTTGGGGTCGTCCAAAGAACGTATCACGCACACCACCTCGGCTCCCGCCGCACGGTTCTGAATGACCGACAACGCAGCCTGTTCGCGGGCGCTGAGTTCGGAATGGGTCGCCGAAGCCAGTCGGGTTGGCGGACCGTTCTCATGTGGCGAGCGATTCGACACCGAATGCGGTCCGGGTGCTACGGTCGAAAGCCCCGGCAAGTTGTCTCGCCTAATCGCCGCCAACTGCCGTGGACGATCTTGATCGTTGGATCGAGTTGTCGGGTTAGATTTCCCAGGCGCGGCAACAATCGCATCTCTTGGCGCCGCATTGGCTGCCCGGTAAACGTCACTAAGAAACGCACTGTTAAGTTGTCGGTGGACCGATGGCAACGCGGCGTACAGGCCTTGATTATCCGCGGGATCGGCCGCATTGCACACACCGATCACAAACCCTTCGTCGGAGAAAAGGCCGCCCCCGCTTCGCCCCTGAACCGGCTGACCAGCGACCTGGAGATTGGCCGGCCCGAGGAACTTGTTGATCGAAAGAACGTGGCTGCGAATCGCCGTTGGATCAGCACCATGATTGCAACCGATGGTGATCACCTGGTCGTTCGTTTTCGCCACATAGTCAGCCGGTGCCACCTTGGCGACCGCCACCGCAACGGGCGGGCGGAAGCTAATCAGGCCCAAGTCGAGGTCCAAGTCGTAGGCAATTAGTTGCGCGGGCAAGTCTTCAATTTTTTGGGGCCAGAACAGGTCAACGGTAATCGGCCCCTTGCCTTTTGAATCACGAAACACGTGACCACAGGTGAGAACGAGTGCCTCGCCTTGACGTGCGTCGATGATCGTTCCGGAGCCGACGGAGTGCCCGTTGCCGTCGTCGATCCGCAACCGCACGCTAGCCGCCATCAGTTGGTCGCTTAAGCTGGTGGGTTTTGGCGGAGGCGGAGACGATGGAGCCGAAGCGAATTCATTGTTTGCCCGAGTGGCGGATCCAGACGCCTGGGTCGGCGCCCTTGGCGGTTCGATGGATAGATTGGCACGGTTGTTCGCGGGGGCCTGATCAGGGTTGAATCGCGGAGCTTCAGCCAACTGAGGTGGCGTTTCAGAGGCCGACTTTTCTCGACCGAACCCGAAACCGCCGCCACGCAAGCGATCGATCGCGCCACGGAGAATTCCGCCACGCGGCGGGGCTGCGTTGGCACTTTGTTCGTTGGTCGCCCGCTGTGGATCGATGCCCGCTTGGCGAAATAGTGCTTGTAGTTCGTTCGGCGAAGTGGCGCCCACGATACGTCCGGCCTCCTTGCCATCAACGACCAGAACGAAGCACGGAATTCCTTGTACGTGATACTGAGCCGCTAGCTCGCGATTTTGATCGATGTCGATCTTCTTGATCGGGTAGCCCGATTGAGCGAGACGGTCGACGATGGGGGCCATTTGTCGGCAAGGGCCGCACCACGTGGCCGTAAAATCGTACATCACGGCGTCGCCGGCAGCGGCAGTCGACAAGGCCAGCAGAACAACTTGCAACGAGACCATCACTTCCCTCCCTGGATGTGACTTGGTCGATCGGAATCGGTGGAATCGAACGCTTAGAGAAGATGTGGTCGATGAGGACCAGTGCTTCAAGATGAGATGAGGTGAATACCGTCGGCTTTCAAGCGGCCAGCGTGCGTCCTGCACGCCAGTCGTTTCTGTGTTGAGGTGAACGTGGACCTCGAACGGGCGACGGTTAGGGTAGGCTTTGTAACAGCGGGGGGCGAACCGGGGGGTGGCGGGTAGCCGTACAGGCGGGCCGCCCAAATTGCAGGGGCGAATATTGACCCGACTTGGAACTTATTACAACGCCAACTTCAAATTTCATCTGCTGTCATCCATGACAAGATCTGAAAAGGCCGTGGTTGAGGCCCACGACAAGACCACAGCCGGAGTTTCGAGCGGCCGTCGTCAGCGGGTGCAGATGGCGTGCCAAGGGGCCGCGAAGTGCGGTTGATGGCGATATTTTAGAGATCGACCTCCGTCGCTCTTCGCGAACCCTTTCGCTGCTGCATGCGTCTGGATGTGATAGCAATCTCATGGACGAATTCGGTTTGCGGCCCGATGCGCCTGCCGCTGCCAGCGGGGCTTCGCTACAATGCTCGCGATTCGGGGCAGTGTCAGCCCACGACGCCACGCCCAACGCGAATTGCCGCTTTCCTCAAAACTCCAACGTAACCCACCCAAGCCATGCATCGCGGATCGTTCTACATCACCACGGCGATCGACTACCCCAATAGCCGGCCCCACATCGGCACGGCGTTCGAGAAGATCGGGGCTGACATTCAAGCCCGATATCGCCGTCAGCAGGGTTGGGATGCCCATTTTCAGATGGGCAACGACGA
>CAZNXE010000253.1:0-8570 GCA_964576465.1 uncultured Planctomycetaceae bacterium | reverse complement strand
AAGATGAGTGGTGGACTGGTTCTCGGAGCGTTGTTCGTTCCGCTGTTGTTGGATCTCGCCTTGCGCTATCGCGGTCAGCCTGTCGAGTGGCGGCGGCGCATCTGGCTATTAACATCATTGGCTTTTCTTGCCACCGCGGGGGTGATGCTGTTCGACGCATGGATTGGGAGCCTCGAAACATCGGCCGTCGAGCAATACGAAATCAATCAGACGCAAGGTCTGACTGTGATGAAGGATCTGCCATATTGGTGTCCTGAGCTGGTGCTGCTGTTGGGAGTGACGATTGTCGCGTGGCCGGTGGTTACGGTATGGCGCGTGATGTGCTTGCGCCGCGAAGGTCGCTCAACGCGAGATGCGGTTCACGACGTGCTGATTGATGACCCGCTCGATGTGTATGCCTGGTCGATTGTCCTCGGCATGCTGTTTCTTCTTTCGTTGGCGTATACGATCCCTCGCTACCTGATTCTGCCCTTGCCGTTCCTGTATATGATTGTGGGGAGCCTTCTTTTTCGGGGGCGACGGAGACAAGGGCTTGCAGTTGCGGCGCTGGCGATTTTGTTGGGGTTCAATCTCGCGAACCAGGATGGACGCTATTATCCAGATTTTCCGGAGGAAGCGAGAATCGACTACCGAACCGGCGCCATCCTCGAACGCTCTCGCGAGTATCTGGCGGATCACCGGGCGAATCAAGAAGCGGTTGCCTACTTGGTTGAGCATTGCGATGGTCGCACCGTGTTCGCGGGGAACCCCTTCGTCCACTTTCTAGCTCTGCCTCGATTGGGATATGTCGAACGTCCGCTGGACGGCTATTCGGTAAGCACCTATGGGACCGATGACTTTCCCACCGTCGAACAGCTTCCCGAGGGTGAAGCGCCGGATCCTGTGTTCGTCCATGTGCTGAACCGCTTCGATCAGAACTCGCTTGGCCGCGTGCCACCGCCGACGCCGGCTGACATTGTGCTGTGGCAAGATGGCCATCGCGAATCGCCGATCACCATCTACGAAAAGCGGCAGAACCCCCTTAGCACGCCAGAGGAAAACAAGAGCCGTCTGATCAGTATCGTGTGGCCGATCGATCGTCAGTTCGAGCGTGCCAAATATTTGGCATCTCACGGCAAGCCGGATCAGGCGTTTCGCATCTATCAGACGTTACTGGGGCTTGATCCGAATCATCTCGATGCCCGATTCACCTTGGCCGGATTACAGGCCGCTCAAGGGATGCTCGAAGAAGCGGCCGCCAACTATCGACGTGTGCTGCAACATCGGGACGATGTGGCCGAGATCTACAGAGCCTATGCCGACGTACTGATCTCTCTTGATGATAAGGAAGAAGCCGAACGTCAACTGTGGCTGGCGGTTGGGATCAAGGCCGAATATCCCGAGGCATTGCGTGCCTTGGGGCTGATACTGCTAGAACGAGACGAGAATCGCGAAGCCGTCGAAGCCTTTCAGAGGGCAACACGAAGCGAAGCAGGAAACGCGCGTACGTGGTTCTTGCTGGGCGTGGGGCGTGGTCGATTGGGTGATCGGACAGGTGCCATCAACGCACTGCTGCGATCACTGGAAATTGATCCGACGGCAGCAGAAACACACCAGGAGCTGGCCACTTCTTACGCAATGGCGGGTAAGGCCGCGGACGCCATCGAACACTTTCGAAGGGCCCTTCGTGTCAGGCCCGACTACGACGAAGCGGCCAACAAGTTGGCATGGATTCTTGCAACATGGCACGAATCGACCTTTCGTGACGGGCTTGCCGCCGTGGCTGTGGCCGAACCGCGATGTCGTGGCACGGACGTATCGCCCGGGATGCTTGATACGATGGCCGCCGCATATGCCGAGGCAGGCCAGTTCGATCAGGCCATTGCCACGGCCCGTCGGGCTCTGAGTTTGGCCCAAGAACTGCAAGACACATCGCTTGTTGAAAAGATTACGATGCGTTTGCGATTGTATAAGCAGCGACGCCCGTACCATGCTCCGTCGCGGTTCTAGTTCGCGGTGCATTGCGTAACGTGCAATGTGGGTCGCCGATTAGTTTGAAGTGGTGTTGAGCGATTCAAGCTCGCGACGTGCAGGATCGTAGTCGGGCTGCAATCGCAATGCCTCATGGAAATGCAGGGCCGCCGATTCGGTCTTTCCGAGTTTATTCAGTGCAATTCCCAAGTAGTAATGTGCCTCGGCGTCCACTGGACGTTCGGCCACGACTTCTTGGAAAGCTGCTTCGGCCAGTTCGTAATTCTCGGCCGCGAGATACACCAGGGCGAGGTTGTACCGGGCATCGGTCATCGTGGGGGCATACACAAGCGCCACTTTGAAGTGATGGATCGCGGCGTCGAGGTCGTTTTGCGAATGACAAAGAATCCCAAATCGAAACTCAGCTTCGGGGTTTTCAGGCAAGATTTGGATTGATCGCTCCAAATGGCTTTGCGCATCGGCGAATTGTCCTTGCGCGAACAACGTGATTCCTTGTTGCAATTCGGCGGCAGCCTCGAGTTCGGGGCCAATCGGCTCGCTACGAGAGTAGCCCACGCCGAGCAGTATCAGAGCGGGCACCATCGCCACGGCCAAAACCATTCGCCAGCCTCCTCGTTTCGTGATGCTTTCCTGAACGCACTGTGTGGCCAGGGCCAAGAATAGTATTTCGATGACGACCTCGAATGTTTCACCTACGGCGTGGCCCGCGAGGTGATTACCCCAGATCTTTGCCTGTTCGGTGTAGTACAAATACCATCCACAGGCCGCGAGCATGACGATCCCGATCGGCCAACTTGCCACGGGCATCCCCAGCCGGTGTAGCGCGCCACGGATTCGTGACGAAGCGGTTGCGGCCAGTGAGAAGATTCCCAAGTAGACGGTAGAACCGACCACCCAGGCGAGTTTTAGCCAATTAAAATCGTACTGAGGATTGAACAGAAACAAGTTGTGAAGATTGAACTCCAACTGGCGATTCTCGCTTTCCAGCCAGTGGGGAGTCGAGAACCCGAAGACACGTTGTCCCCAGCTAATCTCTTCCACGAACATCGCCACCAGCCCAAGGCCCAGCGCGACATACCACCACCGACGAGACTTGTTGGGCGACGATTCACGTGCATCGTGCCCAAAGGCGAGGTACAAGAAGGTGACGCCCGCGGCAATCGAGGCGAGCGCCCCCAGCGATTCATAGAGACCGTCTTCGCGGATTATCCGCAGCATGGTGATCGCTTCACCCGAGGCTTCCAGCCATGCGATGATGACAATCAACGCAGCGGCGAGCCCTGCCAAGACAACCGTATTGAGTTGATCGCGTCGCATGCTTGGCACACTCACCTACCGAAGTGTTTGAAAACGACACCCGACGGAAGTTGCAAAGTGTCAAGGCTCAAACGAGCCGGGTGAAGTAGTGAAGGCACGTTCCAGATTGCTTACTCGCGATTATTGAAGTGATTCATCGCGATAGGGCTCACCATCTTCGTAACGGTTCATTCGACCCTGAATGTGACCTGCCAACCCGATATCGTCAGCTTCAAGAGCGATGTCGATTGCCTGTTTTGCCACCTCGATGGCTTTTTCAAACTTGCCCATCTCGGCCCAACCGGCGGCCAACGTATCGAGATACGATGGATTGTCGAAATCGGTTGCCTCGCATATCTGTTGACTTAACTCGACCGAGCCAAATCCGTCGCGGAGCGATTCATCGGGTTGCGTGGCCATGATCCAGGCAACATTGTTGGTTGCCTGGAGCAGATCGGCCCGGCGGGACAGCAATCGCTGAAAGTCTGGTTCGGCCGCGATCACGCGACGGAATATGTCGATGGCACTGGCCCAGTCGTTCTGTTCCGACAGTACGGTGGCCAGGGTCAAGAGCGAAGGAATGAATCGGGGTTCGATCCGCAGGGCTTCGTTGAGATGCTCGATCGCCTGTTCAGTCTCATTCTGTTCGACAAGCAATTGGGCCAGGGAATGATGGGCTCGTACGTTGTTTGGCCAAATGGCCAGCGATTCTTCGAGTGTCTCGATTGCCTGCTCTTCGTCTCCTTGATTGACGCTACGCATCGCGGCTTTGTAGAGATCGGTACTCCGGACGGATGGCAACTCATCTTCGCCAGCCTGAAAGGGAAGGGTCAGGCACCACAACGCGACCCAAATGCCTACGCCGAACGCCAACCGTTGATGTTCGACGGGCGGTACGTCGAAACTGGCTTTCACATAGATCTCAATTGCCAACACGATGAGGAGAATGTCGATGATGAGCTCGGTCACTTCGCTGGTACGGAACAAGAGTACGTTCAGTGTAAAGAGCCCAAGCGTGATGACGCCCAACGGCCAGTCGGCCACGGGGAAACGGTATTTGTCAATCCATGCTCCCAGTGGTCGCGATATGGCAGTTGCCAACGGCAGCACACCGAGGTATCCGACCATGATCCACAACCAGCCGACTTCTAGCGAATTCCCTTCTTCGGCGGCTTGAAACGTGCGCATGTTGTGAAAGGTGAACTCTCCTTGAAAGTTGCGCTGCGTGAGCCATTCGGGCGTGTCGAACCGAAACAGTCGCTGGCCCCAGCTCACTTCTTCGCCAAGCATGACCAGGATCGTCAAAGCCAGCAGCAACAAGAAGACATTTCGCTTGGTGGTGAACACGCGGAGATTGATTTCCGACCGATGGCGGAAAAACGTCCATAGCAAAATAATGGCCGCCGCGCCGCACAGCACGGCTTGGAGTGTCTCGTAGATGCCGTCCTCAGAGAACAAGATCCGCTGACTGCGAACACGGCCCAGATGTGCGGCAAGGGTGGTCTCCGCATCTTCCCCTTCGGGAACATCCATCTCCGCGGCGGCTTCCTCGATACTTTTTACCTCGACGTGCTCACGAGACAGCATGCGGTTGGCGTGATCGAGAATGGATTCCGAACTGCCGGGTGCCAGCCAACTAGGGAGAAAAAGGGGCACAAGAATCGCTATCACGCCAACGACTGCGATGGCGACATAGACTGGTCGAGAGAGGATGGCAGGACGCAGCGAGAGCGGTTCGCTCTTGGTGTCCGGTCGACCATGCCTTGCAATCCATTGGGTCTCAAGAGCGAGCGCGACAAGCATGATGGCGAAGAGCAGTTCCGTGACTTCGTTCCCTATCGATGCCGCGATGCTCGGGACGAACAACGCCAGGGTTAGAACGCCGATCGGCCATCCGGCAATCGGAACGTGGAATCGATCCACTAGTTTCGCCAGTGGCGGAACGACGACCACGATCAGCGGCAGTAGGCCCAAATAGACAATCATCGAGTACATCCAAGACATCTCGATATACGTTCCGGTCGTCGTTGCTTCAGCTTCAGGAGCGCTGAATAGTCGCAACCCCCACCCTGATTCCACGCCCAGGGCAACCAGCAGGATCAGACTTAGCAAGAGGACGAAGATATTTCGCGGAGTGACAAATGCCCCAAAGTCGATCTCCTCTGGCTCGCGTATAAACGTCCACAGCAAGATCCCCGCGGCAATCGCTCCAAGCAGTATCTGAAGTGATTCGTAGACTCCAGCCTCCAACAGCAACAGCAACTCAGTTCGTACTGTGCCGACAAAGCTAGCAAGCTCGGCTTCCACATCTTCCCCTTCGGGAAGTTCCATGGCCTTAGCAGCCTCGGCGATGCTATCCGCGCTGCGGTCATCCATCGCGAGCAGGCGGTTGGCTTGCTCGAGGGTGAACGAACGCGTCGTGGGGGTAAGCCACTGGGTTAGCGCGATCGGGAGAAAAACGGCCACCAGGCCGGCGAACGCGAACGCGATGTATAGGTATCGCGAAAGGACTGGTGGACGCATCGCGTCAACTCCATTGAAAATTCACCGCGACAAGTCGCGGAATACTAGCCTGGATGATTCATGAACGATCTGCTGCGGGGCCCAAATTCGGCCAGCTACTTCGTCAAAGAACGACTTGTCTTTACTCACGTATTCACTAATACGCTGCGCAGCCAAGTCATCCTTTTCCTTGCATCTGACTCGACTTAGGGCTCCTCGCGACGATCTTCATGAATCATCCAAGCTAGGGAACTGTATTGAATGGGACTACCGAGGATCATCTTGTTGTTGGTGATATGTACGTAGCAAACATAAGACCTTTTTCGCCTGGGTTCCAGTAGCAGGGAGCAAGCGGGTCGATCACGATCGGGCCGCCTTGTCGTTCGTGCCAACGCTCATCGGGGAACTTGTGACAACAAGCACAACCGGAACATCTCTCACGGTGTCGATGGTTCGCGAAGCGGCTCCCCTCGCTGATAGTGTTCAATCGCATTGCCGATACGTTCGACAGCATCCGGCTGCTCGTACTGCTGGGCAAGCTCGAGCGCATTGTGGGCGTAGTCGGTTGCCTGATCGAAGTCGCCCGTCTCCGCATATGCGGCGGCCAACAGCTCGAGTGCCGTGGGGTTATCGAAGCTGGTCGCCTGGCATACCAGGGTCGCCAATCGCACGGCTTCCGCCCCGTCGCGGACTTCGGCATCCGGGTGCGTGGCCAGCAGCCTCGTTAATTTTGACACAACCTCGATCCACGTTGGTCGGGCTTGCACGGCCGCGCGCAGATGCGCCACCGCCTCGACGGTTTGACCGCGGGCTAACCGTTGCGTTGCAAGGTGATCGTGGGCCACTGCTAGCGCATTGCGAGCTTCCATGTCTTCAGGGGCGAGCCGTGTCGCGTCCGTTAGACACTCGATTGCAGCGACATACTTCCTCTGTTCCAACAGGGCGACGGCGAGGTTGTACAAGATATCTGGCTCGGCGACCTCTACGGGCACATTTTGATTCGCGTTTTGCCGCAGCCGCTGCAGGGCGTGCTCGAGTTGGGAGGCGCCTTCAGTGAAGTTGCCCTCACGTACCAGGAGAATTCCGCGCCAGTAGAGCGCGTCGGCACGGTCGGGGTCGACGATCAAGGCTCGATCAATTGCCTTATGCGCCGCTTCGAGGTTGCCGCTGAGGATCAACGCTTCTGCTAAATGTAGATGCAGTTCTATGTGCTGCGGTTCGAGTGCGGCCGCCTTTTCGTAATGGGGCAAAGCTTCCTCAAGGCGGTGTTCTTGGCGAAGCGCGAGTGCAACCTGAAAGTGCGCACGGTAGTTGTTTTCATCGATTGCCAGTGCGTGTTGCCATAGAGGGAGCATGCCGCGCCAGAGCGATACTTGTTGCTGTGTCGCAAAAGTAAGTGCAACCAACACCACGACCACTGAGGAGACGACCCCAACCCGCAGGGCGGGGCGCCAACGTACGAGATCAGCTGCTGCGTAGGCGACGATGATCCAAATGCCGATCAGCGGCACATAGGTATAGCGGTCGGCCATGGCCTGTTCACCGACCTGGATGAGTCCGATGACCGGGACAAGTGTGCCCAGGAACCATAGCCACCCCATGGCAAGGTAGCGTCGACCGCGAAGTGGAAACAACACGGCCCAGGTAACCGCGACGAGGGCAACTAGGCTTACGAAGACAGCCACTGGGGGCAGCGTGCCACGGGGGTGCATGTAGAGCGCCGAGAGCTTGGCTGGCCAAGCAGCATGACCGAGATAGACGACGTAACTGACGACGGCGTTTGCCAAGCGTTGCGTGAGCGGGAGGTCTTCCCAGGTGGCCTTGGCCACTTGTTGGACGTTGAGCACCATGAGCGAGGCCGCAATCGATAGAGCCGCCAGTGGGAGCTTCTCGATCACTCGTGTGAGCCATGTTGGTCGATTGTGCCCGGCGAATTCGATGGTGCCGCCAAGTCGTTGCAGTGGCCAGTAGTCCAACAACAGCAAGACGCAGGGAAGCGTGACGAGCATCTGCTTGGACATCAGGCCCAGTGTGAAGATAACAAGCACCGCCACGTACCGGGCCCAAGTTGGTCGCCGTGTGTAGGCAAAGTAGGCCGCCATCGTTAGCAGCCAGAAGAACGTGCTGAGGACATTTTTTCGTTCTGCCACCCAAGCAACTGATTCGACATTGAGCGGGTGGACTACGAACAAGGCTGCTACCAGGGCAGCCGTCCATCGCTGCCCCGTCATGCGACTGAAGATGGCGAACAACAAGAGCCCATTGGCCGCGTGAAGAGCCACATTCACGAGATGGTGGCCACGAGCGTTTTGGGAGCCGAACAGTTGGCAGTCGAGCATATGAGATAGCCACGTGATGGGGTGGCGATTGTGGGCCTGTTCGGTGGACCATGCCCAGCGAACTCCTTCCCACGTCAGCCCATCCTGTACCTGCTCGTTTTGCGTGACGTAAACCTGATCGTCCCAGGGCAGAAACGGAAGTTCGCCTGCCTTGTAGTACGCGACCACGCAAAGGCCCGTCAGAGCGATGCAGACGGCCAGCGAATGTGCCGGGCGGTGCAGTGGGGAAGACGTTGGCGCCATGGAGAACGCGATTCTGGAGCCTTTGAGAAGGGCTTCCGCGGAAGCGGGACGGATAGTCGATGATTCCAGTCTAACGTCCCAGTAGGACTCTGACAGAGATGGAAACTATCCGGCGATGATTGGGAACAGGACGAATAGGGTGTCCCAATACCGTCTATGTGGATTCTGCGGGATAGATGCCCCAGGGAATAAAAAAACCGGGCCGCCCGAAGGCGACCC